>JAJZID010000287.1 GCA_021810705.1 Actinomycetes bacterium | reverse complement strand
GCACACCGATCTGCCCTACGCCTTCGGGGCGACGATCCGCTCGGCCACGGTTCAGGTCGTCAGGCCGAGCCACCTGCTGATGCTCGCGGCCTTCTTCATGCTGGTGCTGAACGAGACCGGGCGCATTCCGGTTGAGAACCACGGCGGCACGCTCGAGTTCGGCCAGATCGAGGAGGGGAGGGTGGCCGAGCACTCAGGCCCGGGGCTCGCCTTCCTGCGCTGGGGCTCGAGCGTCAAACAGCTCGTCCTGTTCACGATCCTGATGAACGTGCTGGTCGTTCCCTGGGGGATGGCTCAGAGCGGGCACCTGGACGCAGTGCTGATGGCGATTGGGCTGTTGTTCTGCAAGGCGATCGTGGTCGGCGCGGTGGTGGTGGTGATCGAGTCGAGCTTCGCCAAGCTGCGGCTCTACAAGATCCCCGAGTTCACCGTCGCGAGCTTCATGCTCGCGGTGCTGGCGGTCGTGGTCTTCCTGTTCGAACCGGCCTACGGCGACGTGAAGCTGACCGTGTTCGGAGCGGCGGCGACGATCACCGCCGTGATCGTGCTGCTGCTCGAGTTCGGGCTGCTGCGCTCGCAGGAGGTCTGGGAGCAGCTGCGGCTCTACGCGCTGGGCTCCGTGGTGGTCGCGGTGCTCGCGTTCATCACCGCCGCCACCGGGCACGGCGAGGGCTCGCTGTATGCGCTGGGCGCGGTCACGATCGGCCTGAAGGCGCTGCTCTTCCCGCTCGGAATCCGCTACATCCTGCGGCGCCTGGACGCTGAGCCACGGGTATCCGGGGTGATCGGCGTGCCGTCGAGCATCCTGCTGGCGATCCTCCTGTGCTGTTTTGCGTTCATCGCGCTGGCGCCCGTGCATCTGGGCGCCGAGCTGGCGCTGCCGCGATCGGCGCTGCCGATCGCCGTGGGCGGCGTGCTCGTGGCGTTTTTGCTGATGGTGCTGCGCCCGCACGCGCCCTCACAGCTGCTCGGCTTTCTGGCGATCGAGAACGCCGCGACCGTCGTGAGCATCGTGATCGCGCCGGGGCTTCCGATCATCCTCGCGCTGCTGTTGCTCTTCGACGTGCTCGTCGGCGTGCTCGTGTTCGTCGTGCTGGTGCAGTACCTCGCCGTCGAGCGCAGCGCGATCCGCACCGACGCCCTGGACAGGCTGACCGGATGAGCTGGGCGCTCTACACGATCCTCGCCGTGCCGCTCGCCGCGACCCTCGCGAGCCTGCTTCCCGACTGGCGCCTGGCCCGGGCGGTGACGGTGATCGCAGGCCTTTTTGCGCTCGGCGTCGCGATCGCGATCGCGATCAGGGTGAGCCACGGCCGCGTGTTTGACACCGCCGCCGGCTGGCTGCGGGTGGATTCGCTCGGCGCCGTGTTCCTGCTGGCCACCGCTTTCGTATACGCGATGGCGGCGGTGTTCTCGGTCGGCTACATCGGCGTGGAGCGCTCAGGCGCCGGCTTCGGCTGGTTTGCCAGACGCTACTTCTCGCTGCTGAACCTGTTCGGCGCGGTGATGCTGCTGGTGCCGCTGGCGTCGGACTTTGGCGTGCTGTGGGTGGCGGTTGAGCTGACCACGATCGTCTCTGCGCTCCTGGTCGCGATCGACCGTACCGACGGGGCGCTTGAGGCGGCGTGGAAGTACGTGCTGATCGCCTCGAGCGGTCTGGGCATCGCGCTGCTGGCCGTGATCGTCATCTACGCGACCGGCACCCAGGTGCTCGGCGGCGCCTACATCCCGAAGTTCACCCGCCTGATCGCCCATGCGCACAGGCTCTCGCCAGATGCGGTGAAGCTCGCGTTCGTGCTGTCGGTGGTCGGCTTCGGCACCAAGGTCGGCTTCGTGCCGATGCACACGTGGCTGCCCGACGCGCACAGCGAAGCGCCCGCGCCCGCCTCGGCGATGCTGTCAGGCTCGCTGCTGGCGGCCGCGCTATACGCGATCCTGCGCTTCTTTCAGGTTGCCGTCGCCAACGGCGACCGCGGGTTCGCCCAGCACGTGCTGATCGTCTTCGGTGCGATCTCGCTGATCGCTGCGAGCTTCTTCGTGCTGCGCCAGGGCAACTTCAAGCGGCTGCTCGCCTACTCATCGATCGAGCACATGGGCATCATCGCGCTCGGGATCGGCTTCGGCGTGCCGCTCGCGGTCGCCGGCGCGCTGCTGCACGTGATCACCCACGCCTCCACCAAGGCGCTCGCGTTCCTGGGCACCGGCTCGCTGCTGCGCGGCTACGACACCAAGGAGGTTGAGCACGTGCGCGACGCGGGCCGCCGCATGCCGTGGACCGGGCCGATGTTCTTGGCCGCGGCGCTCGCGCTCTGCGGGCTACCGCTCTCCGGCGTGTTTCGCAGCGAGTTTGAGATCGTCTCCGGAGGCTTCGCCGCGGCCCGGTACGTCGGCGTGGCGCTGCTGGTGGTGTTCGTGAACGTCGCCTTCTTCGGGGTGATCTGGCACAGCGGCAGTATGGTCCTCGGCCGCGCCCCGGCTGCGGCGTCCGCGCAGCCTGGCGGCGGGCCGGCGGGCGCTTTGCCCGTCGCGGGCGGCCCGCTGGCCGCCCGCGAACGCAGCGCCTGGATGGTCGCCGGCATGCTCGGCTGCCTGCTGGTGGTCGTCGGCCTCGGCGTGCACCTTCCCGGGGACCTCGTGGCGCTGCTCGACAGCGCCCGCCATCGCCTGGAGGTGCCGAGCGCATGAGCGTCACGAGCGTCGAGCAGCTGCCTGAGCGCCTGGGCGCAACCCGCCAGCCGGGAGCCGAAGGTGAGCTCAGGCTGGCCGTGGGCGCCGGCGAATTCGTAGCTGCGGTCCGAGCGCTGCGCGCCGCGCGGGCCCGCTTCATCACCCTGTTTACGGCGCAGACGCCGGAGCCGGCGCTGAGCGCCGTGTTCGCGCTGCACGGTGAGCTGGTGCTGGTGCAGGCGCCGCTTGGCGCCGCGGGCGTGGCGGGTCTCGGCGAGCTGGGCGATTGGTGGCCGGCGATCGCCTGGGCTGAGCGTGAGCTGCTCGAGCGCGAGCCGCGCGCCGGCGGCGAGCATCCGGTGGCGGGCGGGCGTTTGACCGCGCCGGACCCGGACCTGATCGTGCACGAGGTGGCCGGTCTGGACGTCTTTGCGATCCCCTACGGCCCGGTCCGCTCGGGCGTCTTTGAGGCGATCCAGTTTTTGATCGAAAGCGGCGGCGAGGACGTCACACGCCTGCACACCCGCCCGTTCTTCAAGCACCGCGGCATGGAGGCGCGCTTCGCGGGTCTCACCCCCGATGTGGGGGTGCACGTGGCCGAGCGCGTCGCGGGGATCGCAAGCGTCGCCTACGCGTGCGCGTTCGCGCACGCCGTTGAGCGCGCCGTCGATATCGAGCCACCGCGTCAGGCGCAG
>JAJZID010000286.1 GCA_021810705.1 Actinomycetes bacterium | reverse complement strand
GACGGCGTCCGGTGGTGCCGCGATCGCGGCGGTGATGGCGATGGTCTACACCGTGCTGTTCACGATCAAGGCCCACCAGTTCGTCACCACCGGCAACCAGGGCTACCCGGAGGCGGCGCACCTGTTCAGCTCGGCCATCTGGTTTGTGCCACAGCTGGTGCTCGAGCTCGGCGACCTGCTGATGGCGGTGGGCGTTGTGCTGGTCGTCCTGAGCGTCATGCGCGTCGGCCTGATCCCGCGCACGATCGGCTACGCGGGCGTGGTCGCGGGGGCGCTGTTCATCATCGGCGTGCCGCTGCTGACCCCGATCGTCCAGGGTTTCTGGCTGGCCGCCACCGCCGTCCTGCTCTACCGCCGCTGGCCTAGCGGTGACCCGCCAGCCTGGGAGAGCGGCACGGCGGTTCCGTGGGCGCCGGTGCAGCGCGGACCCGATCAGCGCGGCACCAAGGCACAACGCCGCCGCCGCGTCTCAGACTCAGAGGTCTTTGCCGCCGTCGAGTCACACGAGACGCCGCCGAACCCCCACGCCGGGCGCGCCAAGCGCAAACGCCGCAAGTAGGCGGGGCCTGCAGCTGGTGGGGGTGGCCCGCTGGCCACCCCCACCGCCACAGCGCTCCGGCTGTCTAGCTCTCCTCCTGGGCCTGCTCGGCCTGGATCTTCTCTTCCAGGACTGCCATCACGCTCGGGTCGCGCAGCGTCGTGACGTCGCCGAGCGCGCGGCCCTCGGCGATGTCGCGCAAAAGCCGGCGCATGATCTTGCCCGAGCGGGTCTTGGGCAGGTCGTCGGCGAAGATGATCCGCTTGGGGCGGGCGAACTTGCCGATCCGCTCGGCCACGCCGGCGCGGATCTCATCCTCGATCTCCGGCGTGCCGTCGAGTGTGCCCTGCAGGGTGACAAACGCGGTGATCGCCTGGCCGGTCAGCTCGTCGGACTGGCCGATAACAGCGCACTCGGCCACCGAGTCGCAGGCCACCACCGCCGACTCCACCTCCGCGGTTGAGAGGCGGTGACCGGAGACGTTGACGACGTCGTCGACCCGGCCGATCACCCAGAAGTAGCCGTCCTTGTCCTTGCGGGCGGCGTCACCGACGAAGTAGGTGTCGACGCCGAACTTCTTGAAGTAGACCTGGACGAAGCGGTCATCCTCCTTGTAGAGGGTGCGCAGCATCGACGGCCACGGCCGTTTGAGCACGAGCAGCCCCTGGCCCTGCTCGATCGGCTTGCCCTCGTGCTCGTCCACCACCTCGGCAAGGACGCCCGGCAGCGGCCTGGTCGCCGACCCCGGCTTGGTTGCGGTGATCCCCGGCAGCGGCGAGATCATGATCGACCCGGTCTCGGTCTGCCACCAGGTGTCGACGATCGGGCAGCGCTCACCACCGATCACCTTGTGGTACCACAGCCACGCCTTGGGGTTGATCGGCTCCCCGACGGTACCCAGCAGCCGCAGCGAGGAGAGGTCGAAGCGGTCCGGATGTTCGGCGCCCCACTTGATGCAGGCGCGGATCGCGGTCGGCGCGGTGTAGAAGATCGTGGCCCTGTAGCGCTCGACGAGCTCCCACCAGATCCCGCGGTGCGGGTAGTCCGGCGCGCCCTCATACATGACCCCGGTGGTGGCGTTCGCCAGCGGCCCGTAGACGATGTAGGTGTGGCCCGTGATCCAGCCCACATCCGCACAGCACCAGTAGGTGTCGGTGTCGGCGTGGATGTCAAAGACGTTCTGGTGCGTGCTGGAGGCGCCGGTCAGGTAGCCGCCGGTGGTGTGGACGATCCCCTTGGGCTTGGCCGTCGATCCCGATGTGTAGAGGATGAACAGCGGGTCCTCGGCATCCATCTCCTCCGGTGGACAGACCTCGGCGGCCGCCGCGACGATCTCGTGATACCAGACATCGCGCCCCGCCTTCATCTCGCAATCGGTGCCCTTGGAGCGCACGACGATGATGTGCTTCAGGTGCTCGAGGTCGCCCATCACCGCGTCCACGTTCTGCTTGACCGGGGCGACGTTGCCCTTGCGGGCGGCGCCGTCGACGGTGACGAGCGCCTTGGCCTGCGAGAACTCCATGCGCTCACGCACCGACTCGGCCGAGAAGCCGCCGAAGACGACGTTGTGGATCGCGCCGATGCGCGCGCAGGCGAGCATCGCGACCACAACCTCGGGGACCATCCCCATGTAGATCCCGACGACATCGCCCTTGCCGATCCCGAGATCCTTCAGCGCGTTGGCGAAGCGCTGCACACGGTCGAGCAGATCGGCGTAGGTGATGTCGAGCTCCTCACCCTCCTCGCCGTGCCAGTGGTAGGCCACGCGGTCGCCCAGCCCGGCCTCGACATGGCGGTCAAGGCAGTTGTAGGAGACGTTCAGCTTGCCGCCTGTAAACCACTTGTAGAACGGCGGGTTTGACTCATCCAGCACCTGATCCCATTTGCGAAACCAGTGCAGACGCTCGGCCTGGCTGGCCCACCAGCCCTGCCAGTCGGCGTCGGCCTGGTCATAGATCGCCGGATCGGTCAGGTTCGCGTGTTTGACGAAATCCGCCGGTGGCTCGAAACGCTCGATGTCGAGCATCGCCGCCAGCTCGTGCTCGAGCTCGTTTTCGTCGCGTGCCGTCTGTCCTTGTGCCATATCGAATCTCCCTCGCGTTAAAAACGTGGGACGCGCCCGACCAAGGGCTTGGTCGGGCGCGTCCGCGGTCTCCTATCTGTGAAACTGCGAGCGCTCAGCCGACCGGCAGGACGGAGCGCTTGTAAACCGCCTGCATGATGTCGGCTGTTGCGATGTAGAGGGCGAGTCCGCCCGTGACGATGCCGAGGTACCCACCGATGTGGATGATGCTGGCGTTGCCGCCGCTGTTGCCGATCCCGAGGAATATGAACGTGAGCGCCAGTAGCAGGAACAGCAGCTGCAGTGCCCGCGGCGATGCGAATGTGCAGAGGAACAGGCACACCGTGAAGATGCCCCACATCCACAGGTACAGACCCAGCCCTGCGTCTGCCTCCTTGCCCAGGCCGGCGGCGTTGAAGTTGACGAGTGCCCAGAACGAGATCCAGAAGGCACCGTATCCCGAGAACGCAACCGCGCCGAAGGTGTTGCCGGTGCGGAACTCCCACATGCCGGCCAGCAGCTGGCAGAGCCCGCCGAAGGCGAGCGCCATGCCCAGTACCACGCCAGTCGCCCCGGCACCGACGAGATTGGCGTTGATGAAGCTCAGCGTGCAGGTTGTGATGCCGAAACCCATCAACCCAAGCGGCGCCGGGTTTGCCGGCATCCAGCTCGCCCCGCCGGTCATGGAGGAGCTGCTCGCTGCCTGCCCCTGAGCGCCCCCTGATTCACTTACTGTGGCCAACTTCTCTCCTCTCCTAAGAGAACACG
>JAJZID010000285.1 GCA_021810705.1 Actinomycetes bacterium | reverse complement strand
TCCACCTCTACGGTTGGGTTGCCGCGACTGTCGAAGATCTGGCGGCCGTGGACTGCGGTGATCTTGGTCATGCCTCTCAACCTACCGCCTCCGACCAGCGCTCAGGGCACGGGTTTCCACCGATACAAGTCGGGGTTCTGGGCTCTTGTCGATGCCGAGGTCGCGTGCAACCCTGGCCCGAGCGGAACTGCGCCGGAACAGGTCCTCTGCCAGCCATGGGGTCGGCGGCAGCTGGGCGCTTACGCCGGCTCAGGCCGGATGGCGTCCGCTGAGCAGGCCGGCGTTTGAGACCAGGAACGGAATCAGGAAGTTCAGCCCACATCTGATCCATGTCATGGTGTTCACATGCCCGGCCAGGATCACGCTTCCCTGGTTGATCGCTGTCAGCAGGACCCCGACCAGCAGCGCGATGCGAATGGTTCGCCGCAGGTTCCGGGGTGTGGCACAGTAGCGCAGCGCCCCAGCGACGTTCCGTGGGTGCGCAGGGCCTGACAGCCTCATGCCTGCCGGTCTTGGGGCCGCGTCATCGGTACCGGTACGAGCGCGATGCCTCCGACCACAGCCGCACCTCTGAGCAGACGGCCCGCCACGCGCGGCTGTCCACTCGCGCCCGACGCAAGCCCGGCTAGCAGCAGCGGCACGTGCAGACGCATGGCCATCCGGTGGTACTTGGGCGGCCTTTCCGACCTTCCGAACCAGTGCCACAGCGCAACCGCCAAGAACACCATCTGCCTCGCGACCAGAGCCCGCTCGGCGCCGGCGTCGATCCAACCGGCACGCCGCGCGCCGCGGCTTGCGGCGATCCGGAAGGCGGCGTCAGCCAGCGAATCGAAGTCCCGTCCAAGGCGCGTGGGACCGTTGCCGCGGCGTGCAAGACACCCGTCCAGGAGGTCCGTGGTACCGGCGCAGCCGAGCAGCAGCACAAACCAGCTCCGGTCTGGCGGCGCGGCGGCCAGGAACGGCGCGGCAGTGGCCCGGCTGAGCGTGAGCGCATCAGCCGGCGAGAGGCGCTCCCTGGTGCTTCCATCGATGCCTTCGACCATGCCAAGATGCCAGTCGAGCATCAGCGCCAGGGCCACGAGCCAGCCGAGCAGCGACTCCCGGCCGGGCACCGGTCGCCCCGCACACGCGGCCGCCTCGCGGAGCGCCAGGGCGCCGGTCGTGCCGACACCCGCCCAGAGCCGGGCCTGGCTGGCGAGCTCGGGATGTTGACCTCTAGTCTCTCCGGCGCGACGCAGCGAGTCCCGCAGGAAGCCCACGGTCGCTGCGGGCGAAAAGCCACGGCGGCGTAGCGCTGTCAGGGCGTCGGCTGCCCATCGCTCACCCTCGCTCAACACGGGGTCATCGTCACCGCTACCAGAGGCCACCGCAGGCATCGTGCTGAGTGTCGACGTAGCTCAGTCTGTGGTGCTCGTGGCCTGGCGGACTTTGACACCGCGCCAGAAGGCGACGTGGTCACGGATCTGTCGTGCGGCGGGCTTGGGGTCCGGGTAGTACCAGGCGGCGGCCTCGTTGCGCTTGCCGTCGACCACGACGTCGTAGTAGCTGGCGGTGCCCTTCCACGGACAGACCGTGTGATTAGGACTGGCCTCGAGGTGAGCGCCGAGCACATCGGCCTGCGGGAAGTAGTGGTTGCCCTCGACCACGACGGTGCGATCGCTGCGAGCGATCACGGTCCCATTCCACACGGCCTCAACGGGGCCACCGTCGGCAGCGGGGGACGCCATCTGCCGGAGTTTGTCGATCAGATTGCTCATACCGCTTTGACGCTTGCAGCGATAGAAAGGATTCGCGGGACACGGCGGCTGGTGCCGCGCCCCACAAAGCGCCCCACCTGCGCTATCCATGTGTTTGTGCACACCGCCGAGACGATGGCGTTGCCAAGCGGCCGGCGGAGGCCGGCGTGATGCTCTCGACCCTACGCGCGGCGGTAGCGTTCGAGCGACGGCCCGTGCATACGGTCACGCTGGGCGCCAGCCGGGCGGAACTCTTCCAGCTCCACGCGCTGGTCGCAGGCAGGATTCACGTGGTCGCCTCGCAGCGGCTTGCCACCGACATCCTGCAGAACGGGCGGGACCTTTATCTGACAGGCCGCGCGAATCGGCGCATGCTGCCAGTCCTGCCCGAGAACACGCTCCTGACACTCGACGGCGAGCATCACAGGCAGCGACGTAGGCAGCTGGCACAGCTCTTCTCTGGCGAGCGCTTCACGCAGACGGCTGCAGCGCTTGCCAAGCTCATCGCGACCGAGCTTGACACCTGGCCCATCGGCCAGCCCATCGCAGTGCTACCGCGTCTGCGCGCGTTGACCTTTCGCGTCGCCGTCCGGCTGGTGCTGGGCCCGCAGGACGAGAGAGCCGTGCGGTCGCTGGAGCGCCAGCTTGCGGCTGCGGTCAGGCCCTACGGCCTGCTTGCGGGCTACGAGCGGCTATCGGCACTGGGTCCGCTCGCGCCGGAGGCGTTCGCCGCGCGCCAGCGCGCGCGCTTTGCGCAGTGCCTGGGCGATGTCGCGGAAGCGAGCATTCTGGAGATGAGCGCCGACGAGGTACTGGCGCTGCTGCTCGCCGGGCGCGACACGACGGCCTCGGCGCTCGCGTGGGCGCTGCTTGAGCTGGCCCGTCACCCTCAGGTCGCAGATGAGCTCGGCGCGCAGCCATCAGACGATCCAGGCCACGCCGGGTGGCTTGACGCGGTGATCCACGAGGTGCTTCGGCTTCACCCACCGCTGATTGACATCGTCCGTAGCCCTGTGGAGCCGGTGACGCTGGCCGGGCAGACGCTGGGAGCCGGAGAGCTTTTGATGATCTGCCCAGCGCTGATCGGTCGCTCAGACTCATACGCAAGCCCGCAGCTGTTCATGCCGCATCGCTTCCTCGGCCAGCACCCGGACCCGCGTAATTGGGTTCCCTTCGGCGGGGGATCGCGTCGCTGCATCGGCGCGCCGCTGGCGATGCTCGAGCTGCGCGAGGTCCTCAAGGCGGTCACCCGCCGCTTTACGCTGTCTGCGGCGCGCGGGCCGATCGAGGCCGAACGCCTGTATGGGACGGCGGTGGTGCCGGCCGCCGGCGCTGCGCTTCGGCTGCACCCACGGGCAGCACGCTGAGGCCTGCGCAACCGACCGGCGGCTCGGGCTGCCAACCGACGATCGCAGCACGCTGCGTACCCACAAGCACCTTGGCGATCAGCGCGGCCCACCGTGCCCGCTTCTCAGCCTGCGGAGCCGGCCCAGGCCGAGCTGCTCAGGCCACAGCGGCCACCTCAGCGACCTGCGAGGGCGCCTGGTGGAAGTCGCGCTGGCGGATCGTCAAAAGCGCCATGACCATGCCGAAGAGCGCGATCCCCGCGCCGATCAAAAGGATCGTGTTGAGCCCGTCGCCGT
>JAJZID010000284.1 GCA_021810705.1 Actinomycetes bacterium | reverse complement strand
GCCCGCGCCCTGGGCAAGATCGCCGCCTCACTCGACGAGGAGGCGGCGGTCGAGACCGTCAAGGTCGATTTCCTCGGTGGCATCGCCGCACGCGACACCCGCCTTCTGGGCCTCAACGTGCTGATGGGCGTGCTGGCCGCCAAGGGTGGGGCGGAGGACCTCAACGAAGTAAACGCCCCGGCACTCGCCAAGGAGCGCGGGATCAGCACCGAGGACGCCAAGCAGGAGCAGGCGCGCGACTACACCGACATGATCCGCGTGACCGTCGCAAGCGCCAGCCACAGCGCGACAGTGGCGGGCGCGGTGATCGGCAACCTGCACCGCCCGCACCTGCTGGAGGCGTGGGGGCAGCGCTTCCAGGTGCAGCTCGAGCAGCACGTCACGATGTTCCGCTACCACGATCGCCCCGGGATGCTGGGGCGCGTGGGGACGCTCTTTGGCCAGCACGGCGTGAACATCGTCTCCTCGATCGTCGGCCGCCAGCCCGAGGGCGCAGATCAGGAGCCCTACGCGGCGATGGTGATCACCACCGACGTGGCTGTGCCGGAGGCGCTTGTGCGCGAGATCGCCGCCAGCGACGGGTTCGTAGCAGGGGTGACGCTCACGCTGTGAGGACGCGTACCGCCGGAGGGGCGGGCCCGCTGGCCCGCCCCTCCGCTGCTTGCGCAGCCCTCCGCGAACGGCTAGGCTTTGCGCCAGATGGCCCGCGCTCTGCACCTTTGCCTTCTCCTCCTCCCCCCGCGGGGGGAATAGCGCGCCGGCGGCCGCAGATAGCCGCAAACCAAGCACGAGAGAAGGCAGTACGAGAGCCCAAGGAGACCACTTATGGCGCCATCGCAGGACAAAGACCGCGTAATTCTGTTTGACACCACGCTGCGCGACGGCGAGCAGTCGCCCGGCATATCGCTGAACGCGCAGGAGAAGCTCGAGATCGCCCAGCAGCTGGCGCGGCTCGGGGTGGATGTGATCGAGGCCGGCTTCCCGATCGCCTCGCCCGGTGACTTCGCCGCCGTGCAGGCGATCGCGCGTGGGGTGGAGGGGCCGGTGATCGCCGGGCTGGCACGCGCCTTCCCGGAGGACATCAACACCGCCTTTGCGGCGCTCAAGGAGGCCGAGCGGCTGCGCATCCACACCTTCATCTCGACCTCGGACATCCACATCCAGCACCAGATGCAGAACACGCGCGACGACGTGCGGCGGATGGCCCGGGAGGCGGTCGCGCACGCCCGCTCGTTCTGTGAGGACGTCGAGTTCTCGCCGATGGACGCCACGCGCTCGGATGTCGAGTTCACCGCCGAGATCGTGCAGATCGCGATCGAGGAGGGCGCCACCACGATCAACATCCCTGACACGGTCGGCTACGCCGTGCCGCACGAGTACGCGGCCTTCCTGACGCGACTCTATGAGCTGGTGCCGGGCCTACGCGACGTGGTCGTCTCGGTGCACTGCCACGATGACCTGGGCCTGGCGGTCGCCAACTCGATCGCCGGTGTGCTGGCCGGCGCGCGTCAGGTCGAATGCGCGGTCAACGGCATCGGCGAGCGGGCCGGCAACGCCGCGCTCGAGGAGATCATCATGCTGATCGCCACGCGCCAGGCGGACCTGGGCGTGCACACCGGCGCTGTCACCCAGGAGATCGCGCGCACCTCGCGTATCGTCTCGCGCCTGACCGGCTATCCGGTCGCGCCCAACAAGGCGATCATCGGCCGCAACGCCTTCGCGCACGAGTCGGGGATCCACCAGGACGGGGTGCTCAAGGAGCGCTCGACGTTTGAGATCATGGACGCGCGCGCGGTCGGGCTTGACTCAAACCAGCTCGTTTTGGGCAAGCACTCCGGCCGTCACGCACTCGCCCAGGCGCTTGCCGAGCTGGGCTACGAGGTCTCAGGGCCGACGCTCAACCAGGCGTTCCGGCGCTTCAAGGAGATCGCCGACAAGAAGAAGCAGGTGACGGCGATGGACCTCGAGGCGCTTTTGACCGACGAGCTGCGCGAGGCGGCCGAGGAGGACGGCTACACGCTCGAGTACTTCGACGTCGAGTCCTCGACACGGCGCCCACCGCACGCGAAGGTCGGGGTGCGCGTGCCGGGCGGCGAGGTGCTCGAGGGGTCCTTCGGCGGCGATGGCCCGATCGACGCGATCTTCCACGCGATCAACGTCGCCACCGGCGTCGACGCGCGGCTGCGGGAGTTCCGCATCGGGGCGGTCACCGGCGGCCAGGACGCGCTCGGCGAGACCTCGATCGTGGTTGAGGTAGCGGGCCTGAGCGGCTCCGGCCAGGGCGTCTCCACCGACATCGTCGAGGCGGCTGCGCGCGGCTACGTGCGCGCGCTTGCAAACGCGGTCAGGCGCGGGCGCTCAGAGGGCGAGGGCGCGGCGGTCGCGGGCACGCCGTGAGCGTGGCGCTCCGGTCGCTACGCGGCGAGGTGCAGCCCCTGCCTATAGCCGGCCGCGAGCGTCGCGTCCAGGCCGTCGGCCGCCATCAGGTCGGCGCCGATCGCATGCGCTGAGGCCCGGTCCGGCGTGATCAGCTCGACCTTCGCGCCGTGGCCGCGCAGCGCGGCCGCCTCAACCAGCAAAAGCGCCCGCGACGCCACCCGGACAGCCTTCAGGAACGGGCCGTGGTGGCTTGCCATCGGCGCGAGGATCAGCACCTCGGAGCCCCTGCTCGCCGGTGCCGCGTCGGCGTTGGTCGGCGACCACAGCGCCCCGTCGAAGTAGTCGTGCTCGCCGATTCGGGTCGGCCCGAACACCAGCGGCAGCGCGCAGGAGGCGCGCAGCGCCTGCGCGACCGTCGCCGGCGGCGCGTCCGGGGCGCCGAAGATCACGCGCCGGCCGCGTGAGCGCTCCACCGCGGCCATCCGCAGGCGCCCGTCGAAGCTGATCTTCTCCGGCGGGAAGGCGGCGGCGAAGTCGAGCGTCTCAACCGCGGATGTGGGCACCATCGCCAGCGCCGCGCCACGGGCGAGCTCGCCGGGCAGCGTGGCGAGCAAAAGCCCGGCGCCGGTGAACGGCTCAACGAGCCGCAGTGCCGAGGCGAGGAGCGCCTCCGGCAGCGGCTCGCACTCGCGCTCGGGCTCGGACTCGGCCTGCGTCCCGCCATCCGCCACGGACTCCGCCTCGTTGTCTGGGTCCGGGCGCTTCAGCCGCCGCCCGGAGGCGAGCTTGGCGGCCACAATCGACCCGGCGGAGGTGCCAAGCAGGTACTCGCAGTCTGCGAAGGAGATCTCGCGTGCGTCCTCGAGTCCGGCGAGCACGCCGCTCATCCAGGCGTCGCCCTGGCGACCACCGCCGCCCAGCACCAGCACATCGGGTATCGACCGCATCGCCCTTCGGATGCTAGCGGCGGCCGGCCGCAGCCCGGTGCCCTCAGTGCTGCTGATCTGC
>JAJZID010000283.1 GCA_021810705.1 Actinomycetes bacterium | reverse complement strand
CCTACGATCCCAAGAGCACCGAGGGCCTGGCAGCGCACGCGAGCGAGCGCCTGCAGATGAACGCCCGCGGGCTGTTCACCTCAGACCTCTCGGTCAACGAGTACCTGTGCGTCGAGAAGGCGGGTTTCTCGCCCGTTGGCCTCGTGGTCGGCTCGAGCATCTATCACGTCGGCTACCAGTTCGCGGGCCTGCGCCAGAGCCAGGAGCTGGACGTCCTCAGCCAGGCGATGTACAACGCCCGCGAGCTGGCGATGACACGCATGGAGGAGGAGGCCGACCAGCTCGGCGCCGACGGGGTCGTGGGGGTGCGACTCGACATCGGGCGTTACGAGTGGGGCGCCGATATGGCGGAGTTCATCGCCGTCGGCACCGCGATCAAGCACAAGGAGGGCAGGCTGCACCGCGCCCCCAACGGCCGGCCGTTCACCAGCGACCTCTCCGGCCAGGCGTTCTGGACGCTGATGCAGACCGGCAAGCGCCCGGTGGGCATGGTGATGGGCAGCTGCGTCTACCACGTGGCCCACCGCGGCATGATGCAGTCGCTCAAGCAGACCGGGCAGAACGTCGAGCTCGCGCAGTACACCCAGGCGCTGTATGACGCGCGCGAGCTGGCGATGGAGCGCATGCAGAAGGAGGCGGAGGGGATCGGTGACGGGGTGCTCGGGATCGTCGAGGTCAAGCTGCACGAGAACAGCCACGGCTGGGGTAGCCACGTGATCGAGTTCTTTGCGCTGGGAACCGCCGTGGTCGCCAACGAGCACGTCGGCGAGGGCGCGAGCCTGCCCGAGATCACCCCGGTTCTGGACATCAACGACTGACGCTGACGGCCAGCGTCCGCGACCACCACGGGCTCCCACGAGCCCGCAGGTGCGTGTGACCCCGGCCGGCGCAAGCGCCGTGCTCGTGCTGCTGCCCCCATCGCGGACCCAGGCCGCGCCCACCTCCGGGCGCCCGGTTTCGCTGGGCAGGCTGGCCTACCCGCTGCTACGAGCGCCACGCGAGCGACTGATCGAACTGGTCGACCCCGGGCTGGCGAGCGCACCGGCCAGACCCGCCGCCGAGCTCTACACGGGCGTCCTCTACAAGGAGCTTGGGCTCGTCGAGCTGCCGTGGCGTGGCGTGCTGATCGCAAGCGCGCTGTGGGGCGTCCTACGCCCCGGAGACCGCATCCCCGCCTACCGCCTGGACATCGCCACCAAACTGCCGGGGCTGGGCGGCCTGGCCGCCTACTGGCGCGGTCCGCTGCGTGCGGCACTGCCCGATCGAGGGCTTGTGCTCGACCTGCGCTCGGGCGCCTACGCCGCCGCCTGGCGACCGCAGCGCGCAAACCTGCTGGCGGTGCGCGCGTTTCGTGAGGCGCCGGACGGCAGCCGCACGGTCGTCACGCACATGGCCAAGCAGACCCGCGGGCACATCGCGCGGCTGGTGCTGCAGGCGGGCTCCCTGAAAACACCCGAGCAGGTGGCCGAGCTTGCCAGCGCCGCCGGGCTGCGCGTCGAGCTGCGCCCCGGAACACTCGACGTGATCCATTGAGGCTCTGACGCTGATCCGCGGCCGGCCAGCCCGCTGGCTGGCCGGCACGCACCAGGGCCCCGCACCGGTCCGTGCCTGTCGTAGCGAGCGCAACCGGCGCCGCCGCGCCTCCGGCTCAGCCGATCGAGATGCTCAGGCCACCGCCACCACCACCGCCGGCTGGCGGCCGGTGACTGGCCGGCGGCCGACGTTGGTGGTGTGGGTGGTGGGGGCGTGGAGGCTGATGGCGGTGACGGTGTGACGCGGTGGCGGCGCTGGCGCCCCGCGTCGCCAGCGTCGGTTTGACCGCGAAGTAGGGAAGCTCGCTGCGCCAGGTGAACGTGAGCTGCGCGGTCGAGTAGCCCGACAGGATCAGATAGGCAAACGAGCCGACGCCACCGGTTGAGGCGTACCCGCCGCCGGCCACCAGCGGCGCCGGCGTGCGGTTCCAGAGGATGATGTCGCGGTGCTCCCAGCACCCTGGCCCACCTGCCGCTGGGCAGGCGAGGTTGGTGTCAAAGCCGTTTGGCCCGTCGTCATACATCCACATGTAGTCGGCGGCGACGATCGAGCTGGCGGCGGCCCAGATCGCACCGCCACCAAGAAACGCGCCGCTCGGGAACGATGGGTCGCTGTCGCTGGCCGCACCCTGGGCGGCGAGCCCGTTGAGCGTCGCGCTGAGCCCGACGATCGGCGCAAGACCGCGGTTGACGCGCTCCAGGTTGATCAGCACGAAGCCCTGCTGCACCGGCGTCAGCGTCGCGAAGTTCGACGGCAGCACAAGCGGCCTGAGGCCCTCGCTGGCGCGACAGGCGTCGATGTTGGCAACGCCCCAGGAGCCGCTGGCGGGCGCGCTGCGGTCACAGTCGGCCGCGGGGTTCCGCAGATCGGCGGCGCGGCGGCGCAGGCTGGCCGCAGCATGCTGCGAGCTGACGTTGAGCCCGTGTGGCGAGAGGATGCTGAACGTGAACGCCTGGGCGGCGGCGCTCGCCACCAGGGTTGTCGCGGCCGTCACACAGAGGGCCAGCAGTGAGAGGATCAAAGCGCGCCGTTGCACTGTCCTCTATGTCGGCACTGGCGCGGCTTGGCGTAGCCACGCCCGCCTGCCTACAACAAAGGTCCAGCCACACTCACCTGCAGACGGCCAAAAAGTCCAGGGCGCGGTACAAGGGCCGCTGCGTGGTCAGCTCAAAGTCGCGGGCTGTGATGCTCGCCGTGAAGCGCTCGTAAAACGGCCTGGTGACCCCCAGACGGCGATGCACCCGGTCCCAGCCGAGCGCGAGCGCGCGATCATGCGCGCGCAGCCTGCCGGCGTGATAGATGCCGTGAACCTCCACCGACGCGAACGCCGCCTCGCACAGCGCGCGGAACTCGTGCGCCCGATACTCCCGCAGGTGCCAGGGGTTGTCGGACTTTGCCGCGCCCGGTGCGGCGATCGTGAGCAGGTTGGGTGTGGAGATGTAGACGACGCCGCCTGGCGCCACCAGTGCGCGGAGGTGCGCCAGCGCATCCTCGGGGTTGTGCAGGTGCTCGATCGTCTGCAGCAGCGTGACGACATCACACATTGCCGGATGCCCGTAGCGCTCGAGCATCGCGCGCTCGAAGCGCAGGCCGGGCGCGCTGTAGCGCAGCCGGGCGTGCTCGTGGGCCTCGGGGTTGGCGTCAACACCGGTCACGCTGGCGGCGGTCCGGGCGAGCGCAGCGGCGCCATATCCCTCGCCGCAGGCGAGGTCGACCACACGCAGCCCGGTGACGCGCGCGGCGATCCACTCATAGACGGCCAGGTGGCGCATGAACCAGTAGTTCTCGGCCGGAACGTCCGGGAGCGTGCGCTCCCCGGTGAGCATCAGCGGCGGCACTCCAGCAGGCTGGTCAC
>JAJZID010000282.1 GCA_021810705.1 Actinomycetes bacterium | reverse complement strand
CGGCAGAAGCTCAGGGCGCCCTCGCCCACCAGCAGGACCGCCTCGGAGTGTTCCATCACCGCGCGCGCGGCGAGCACCGGGTTACGCGGCCCTGCGACCGCGGCCACGGCACCGGCGGAGCGATCCAGGCCATCCATGACCGCAGCGTCCAGTTGCACCTCTCCCTCAGACGTGAAGACCCCGCCGCGCCCAGCGTTGAACAGCGGGTTGTCCTCCAGCACCACGACGGCCTGCGTAACCGCATCAACGGCCCGGCCACCGGCGGCGAGGACGTGGTAACCGGCGAGCAGGGCGGCGGCCAGACCTGCCCGATAGGCGGCGTCGAGCTCGACGCTCAGGCGCGACGGGCTCAGGGCGCCGGCGCCGCCATGGACAGCTAGCGCAAATGCGCGGCGTCCCACCGGGCCGTCGACGACTGGTTTTGGGCTGGCACCAGTGGACATATCACGAGGGTACGCCTCCGTGATCCTCAGCACCGGTGCAGTCGGGCCGACGCCGAGCGCTCTCCTCTGCCCACTCTGGCCTCCGGCGGAAGCGAAGCTCTGCGGCCAGCGGGTCCGGGATGACGACGTCAGTATCAGGGACCGCCTCCTCCAGCGAGCGGCTCAGCCACGCGTGCACCAAACGCCAGCCGGAGCCCTGCAGGGCGACGATCGCCCGCAGCAGCCGCTCGGCGGGAAATGGATCCTCGGCGAACACGTCACCGGCAGAGCCGAGCACCCCCTCCGGCAGCTCGACGCTTCCGGCTTCATCCCCCTCCAGCGTGATCAGCCATCGCAGCACGAGAATCTCTGTGGGGGCAAGCAGAGGCTCGAGCGGCCTGATCGTCTCCCACACAGCGTCGGTGACGCATTGGGCTGCAAGAACCGGTGAAACCACCGGCTCGGGCACAAGGCCCGCTGCCACCATCTGTTGCAGCGTCTCGATCCTCGACGGCGTCTGGCGCGCACCAACCAGCTCCGTGTCCAGGCGAAGCAACCTCGACAGGGTGTCGGCAACCAACCGGCGGTCACGTTCGCGCTGACGCGCAAGCTCTGCAAACGCCTCTTGCTCATCCTCAAACACCGGCAGCCCCGGCAGCTCCCAGACCAGGCCCGGCAACGCCCGAACGCGCAGAAGCAGCTCACACACCGGCCCCACCCCGAGGATCACCGCTGCGGACAAATCCGAACCCACGCATCGCCGGTCAATCCTACGCCCGTGTCGGCCAGCACGACCTCGGCGCTACCCTTCTAAGACGTGAGGCGACAGCGGTGCGCGCGCACCGTGTACCCCAGACATGCGTGTGGCACCCAACATCCACCACGGCGGCCGCCGTATCAGCGATCCCAGACGCACTCCCGGGCCAACCGGCGCTGAGCTGTGACGGTGCAGGGCGAGCCCGTCACGCAGGCAGATCCGCAGGTCGAACCCGTACCCGCGCCGGTGGACGGGCAGGCGCTCGCAACCGGGGCGCCGGCGACAACCGGCTCCCAGGAGCGCTGGAGCCGCCCGATCGGACGACGCACGGTGCTGACGGTGCTCGGCCTGGGGGCGCTCGGGACGCTGTTTGGCTCAAGCGTGCAGTCCGGGATCACCGGTGTGCTCGACTCGGTGCACGCGCAGGGCGTCGCCAGCCTGCTGCCGGGCGGTGGCGGCTTCACGATCTACACCGTCACAGGCGGCTACCCAGCCGCCCCCGCCGACTACCAGCTGCAGGTTGGCGGGCTGGTGAAGAGGCCCTTGGCCCTGAGCGTCAGCGACCTTCATCAGCTACCGGCTACGTATCTGACCGACGACTTCCAGTGCGTGACCGGCTGGTTTGTCCCGAACGTCCACTGGGTCGGGGTGCGCCTCGTCGACCTCGCGGCGCGCGCTGGTGCGCTGCCCCAGGCGACCGCCTTTGAGTTCCACTCCTTCGACGGTGTCTACACGGAGAGCCTGACGCTCGCACAGGCGCGCCAGAGCGGCGCAATCGTGGCCTACTCGATGCTCGGCGCGCCGGTCACACGCGAACACGGCGGCCCGGTACGGCTTTTCGTCCCAGACATGTTCGGCTACAAGTCGATCAAGTGGCTTCAGCGGATCGACCTGGTCACACGCCCGACGCCCGGCTACTGGGAGCAGAACGGCTATCCGATCAACGCCTGGATCAGCGGGCACCCACCGGCCCGGGCCGTCCGCACCTAGCCCGGTGAGCACAAGCCGAACCGAGGCAGCCAGCACCGACCAGGCCCCGGCATCGCCAGCGCGCGCCGCCCACCTGGTGCGCTTCGACCGCGTCGAGCGGGCAGTGCACTGGGTGAACGCGCTGCTCTTCATCGTGCTGATCGCCACCGGCGCTGCGCTCTACTTCACGCCGCTGATCGCGCTCGTCGGCCGGCGGCACCTGATCGAGCAGATCCACCTCTACAGCGGCCTTGCGCTGCCGCTGCCGCTGCTCGCCGGGCTCGCTGGCAACTGGGGGCGCGCGCTGCGACGCGACGCGAGCCGCATCAACCGCTGGAGCGAAGCCGACCTCGCCTGGCTGCGCGGCCTGATCGACGGCTCACTGGACGAGCCCGGCACGACCCCGCCACGGCTTGGCAAGTTCAACCCAGGCCAGAAGCTGAACGCGGCCTTTGTCGTCGGGGCGGGGCTCGTGATGCTCGGCACCGGCGCGCTGCTTCACTGGTATCAGCCCTTTCCGCTGGCGTGGCGGTCAGGCGCAACGTTCGTGCACAACTGGCTCGCCGTCCTGATCTTCGTGACCGTCGCCGGCCACATCGCCTTCGCGCTGTCCAACCCCGAGGCGCTGCGCGGGATGCTCACCGGCCGGGTCAGCCGCGCCTGGGCCGCCCGGCACGCACCAGCCTGGCTGGATGGCCGCGACGATTAGCGCCCGTCAGACCGCCCCGGTTTCGATGAACGCCCCGTGGCGCTCTACCTCGGGTGAGCGCTCGAGGTAGAAGCGGGCCCTACGCGCTGGCCGCCAGCCACGGCCGGAGCCGACGAGCAGACGCCCGTGGAACCAGTGCCGCTCACGGTGCCTCGCGATCAGCGCGAGGCCGAGCCAGAGCAACCCGTTGCTCAGGCCCAGGCAAGCGAGCGCGAACATGGCCCGCGGCTGCCAGACCGCTATCGCGCCAAGCAGGGCCGCGAGCGACACCTGGGCGGCCAGCAGCTTCGCCGCCACCTGCCGCCCGCTTTCGAGTGCCTGGCCTGGCGGCGCCAGCTCAGGTCCCGCCATGCTCTCAAGCAGCTGGCCCGCCTGACTGGCGGTCATGACCGAGGTGACCAACGCCACAGTCAGCGCTTCGGGAACCTCGCGCGGTCCGGCCACAAGCGAGCAGCAGAGCGCCTCGGCCCCAGCGGCAAGACTGGCGCCAGCGCCCAGAAGGTACGCACGCACGACCGGCCTCACACGCCCGCGAC
>JAJZID010000281.1 GCA_021810705.1 Actinomycetes bacterium | reverse complement strand
GCGAAGGACGGGCGATGGCTCGAGCGGCGACCGGCGCGAGCTGAGAGCAAAGCCGGTCCGGGCAGATGATCCTTTACGTGGCATTCCAATAGCGGGCGGTCGAGCGCCGAGAACACGAATGCGATCGCGTGGGATGAGGCGCTCGAACGCGTGCTTGTGGGCGATCGCGACGCCACCTGGGTGCTTGCTGGCCATGGCGAGCAGGGCGCTCAGCAAGCGCCGTAGCGAGCCCTGGCCGGCGTCGGCGGCGGACCCGGGTCGCTGCCAAGGCGCGACTCCGCGCTGATCGACGACGGCGACCGGACTGCGACGGCCAAGCGCGTCTCGAGTTTGGCGAACAGGAGGTAGCCACCCACGCGCGGGGTCGAGACCCGCTTTCGCTCCGGCGCGGCCAACGGTCGTAGCATCGCGCCCATGCGTGAGCTGCGTCCCGGTGTGTGGCATTGGCGATCTCCTCATCCAGGTTGGGATGAGCAGCAGTGGTGGCCCGAGCTCGTCTCGTCCTACGGGATCGAGATCGGCGAGGACTTGCTTTTGTTCGACCCACTCTGCGTGCCGGATGAGCTGCGCGAGCGCGCGACTGCTGTCATCCTGACCGCTCCGTATCACGAGCGGGATGCTCGTCAGCTTGGTCTCCCGGTGTACACGCCGCCTGCGGATACCTGGTTGGATTGGGTTGCGAAGTTTGGCGTCGATCCTGACCGTGTGCGCGGCATGGAGAGCGACGATCTGGCGTGGTTGCGAGCCGGCGAAGGTGAGGGACACTTCCGTGGCCCCGGTTCTTGGCCGTTCGGCATCACTGCGTATGCGGGCCGTGAAGACAACGATCTCGTCTTGTGGCTGCCGTGGATCAACGCGATCGTCACCGGCGACTCGCTCTCGGACTTCGGCGAGGGGCTCGACATTCAGCTTGGTGGCCGCAAACACGTCACGCGTGAGGATGTCGCCGAAAGGCTCCGCCCGCTACTGGATCTACCAGTCCAACTCGTGCTCCCCGCGCACGGCAGGCCGCAGGATCGCGCAAGGCTGGAGCGTGTGCTTTGCTGAGCGCCCGGAGATTGCCGCTATCGCCTCGGGCCACTCCGACACCCTGCGTTGCCACGCCAGCGCTCCGTATCGCCCGGCTCTCGGACCTCCTTTTGCTCTCCGACTGGCATCACGCCGCGATCGATGAACGTCTCGCAAAGCGCGGAAGGCGCGTTCGTTACCTGGGTGGTGCGACCAGGCGGAGGCCCGGAACGCGTTTGAATTCGCGTGTGTTGCCGGTCGCTAGACCCATCCCGTGAGCCAACGCGGTTGCCGCGATCCAAAGGTCGTGTGCACCGATGACTTCACCTCGTGCGGCGAGCTGGGCCCAGATGTCGGCGTGAACGCGAGCGACCTGCTCGGTGATCTCAAGCGCCCGCATCCCGGCAAGGAGACGCTCGACGAAGGCCCTACGACGCGCGCGCTGCGCGCCGTCGGCGCGGTGGACGCCGTGCAGCAGCTCGCTGACTGTGATCACGCTGATCGCACGGTCTTCCTCACCGATCGCGGCATCAACCTTTGGGTTCGTGACGCCGCGCTCGAGATCGACCAGAAGCCCGGTGTCGATCAGGATGGCCACGGATCCTCGGGCGCCGCTACGGACTCACGGATGGCTTTGACATCGTCGATGAACCGGGTGTCGGGCGCCGGCGCGGCGGCGATCAACTCGCGGAAGCGAACTGCTGATATCAGCTTGCCCCTGGGTGGCGAGATCACGGCGACAGACGCGCCGCTGCGCGTGATTTCGATCTCTTCTCCGTCGGCGACTCTGTTCAGCAGGTCGGAGAAGCTCCTGGCGGCGTCGGTTGCAGTCATCCGTGTCACAACCACCAGTTTATCAGATAAATCTGATAGCGCAGATCAGTGCTGCCTTCCTTTCGCCTGAGGTGTCTCGCGCCGAGCGGCGAAAAGCGCGGTTTGCGCGGACAGCAGGGCAGTCGGACCGGCTTGCAAGATGCCTGTCGAAATGCGGAAGCGGGTCGCTACGGTTGCGGCGGTGAACGCACCCATTCAGATTCGTGACGGCCGCTCGACCGATGACGTTGCGTTGCTGGCGATGTGGGACCAAGCGATCAGGTGGGTGGTCAAACGTGGGCAGTCGCAGCAATGGGGTGTAGAGCCTGCGTCTCAGCAGCCACGGCACCGGGAGATGGTCCGTCAATGGGTCCGGGGCACCGGCCTCAGGATCGCGGAATGTGACGGCCGGGCTGTCGGCGCGAGTGTGATCGTTGGCGAGCCCCCGGCGCATGTTCCCCCAACCGTCCTGCGTGAGACCTACTTGCTGTTCCTGATCAGCGACCGCGACGAAGCTGGAAACGGCATCGGCTCGACCCTGGTCAGCCGCGCGGTGAGCGACGCCCGGGACAACGGATCTGAGGTGCTGCGAGTCGACTGCTGGGCGGACGCTCCCGACCTGGTGGCATGGTATGAGCGACAGGGGTTCGTTCGCTCCGACACCTACACCGTTGACGCGCCCGGTGGCTGGAATGGCCAGGTCTTCGAGCTGAAGCTTTGATCCTTCGGAAGAGCGCCACGCCCTCCCGTTCCGCGCATTGTGCGTCTCTCGGGGGCAGGTCGCTCGATCGCTCGAGACACCTCTCGCCGTCTGGAAGCAGGTGTCGGCGCGCGTCCCTCTGTCACTGAGAGCGCGCGGTGAGCCGCGAGCCGCTTACGCGGCTGAGGCAGACCGGTAGCAGGGGGTAGCGGCTCACGGCTCGTGAGTGCCAGAGGCTGACCCGGGCCGTGAACCTGGAGCCACGGCGGCTACCGCACCAGTTAGACCACCAGACGTCGAAGAGCACTGTCTTGCCGTGCCCCAGGTCCCGATGCACGCGGTAGCTGAGCGGGTTCTCGCGCACGGTTGCGAGATGTCCGTTCTCGAGCACTGCGAAGCTGAGCACAGCCCGCAGATGACACGCCACCCCGCTGTTCCTTACGGCGATGAATACGACCGCTTGCCCTGCTGCGCCCTCCGGACTCTCGAGCAACGGGCGTACCGACCGGGACGCGCACGCCCGTACGGCATCAGCACGAGCCGTGCGAGGGCACACCAACCCCCAGGCGCATACCGTCAGGAGCATCACGGCTGCGCCGAGGCGCAGAGTACGAGCTAACTCGCGACGTCGCCGGCCGCAGGAAAGCGTGTGCATATGCAGATATTGCCGCGGGCTGTCAACATGCCGAGCCTCACCGCGAGCGCAGCACGTGCCCGAAGCCGCACAAAAGCACAACCAGCTTCCAACAGCGACTCGTCCCTCCTCCTCGCCAAACTCGAGACGCGCTTGGCCGTCGCAGTCCGGTCGCCGTCGTCGATCAGCGCGGAGTCGCGCTTTGGCAGCGACCCGGGTCCGCCGCCGACGCCGGCCA
>JAJZID010000280.1 GCA_021810705.1 Actinomycetes bacterium | reverse complement strand
GTCGAAGTGTTCGAGGCGCTCACCGACCAGGCGAGCCACCAGCGCCGCGCCCCAGCTGCCGCCGTTCGGAGACTCCTGTACGACCACCAGCCGACCGGTCCGGTCCACGCTGTCGGCGATCGTCGCGTAGTCCAGCGGGACGAGGGTCCGAGGGTCGATCACCTCGGCTTCGATGCCCACGGCCGCGAGCTCGTCGGCGGCCCGCATCGCGTGATGGCGCATCATCTGCGTGGCCACCACGGTCACGTGCTCCCCGCGGCGAACCGTCTCCGCCAGCCCGAGCGCTACCAGTGCCGGCGTGTCGGGCAGTTCGCCCTTGGTGTTGAAGAGCGACTTGTGCTCAAAAAACAGAACCGGGTCCGGGTCACGAATCGCCGAGCGCAAAAGGCCATACGCGTCAGCTGGGGTCGCTGGGACCACGAGCTTGAGTCCAGGCACGTTCAGGAACCAGTTCTCGACCGACTGCGAATGCTGGGCGCCAAACCCGCCGCCGGCACCGTTGCACATGCGGATCGTGAGCGGTATCGACACCTGGCCTCCGGTCATGTAGCGGTACTTCGGTATCTCGTTGGCAAGGCCGTCGAAACACACGGCCGCAAAGTCGGCGAACATGATCTCGGCCAATGGCCTTAGACCCATGACCGCAGCACCGATCGCGGTGCCGATGATGGCCTGCTCCGAGATTGGCGTGTCGCGCACGCGCTTGGGACCGAAGCGCTCCAGCAATCCCTCTGTCAACTTGAACGAGCCGCCAGCTGCGGCAACATCCTCACCGAAGAGAAATACGCGTTCGTCCTCCTCGAGCGCGTCGCCCATCGCCCTGATCAGCGCTTCACGAAATGTCACGGTACTCATGCGTAGACGTCCTCCTCGAGCTGATCAGGGGTCGGATCCGGCCAGCCACGGGCGCGCTCGAGTGCGTCCATCACCTCCTGCTCGGCGGTGGCTCTCAAATCATCCAGGCGACCTCGCTCCACACCCAGCTGCTCGAGCTTGGTCTCCAGGAGCGTTATCGGGTCGCGCTCCAGCCATGCGTCGAGTTCACCAGCCGGCCTGTATTTGGCTGGGTCAGAGCGTGAATGACCCTTCTGGCGATAGGTGAGGGCCTCGACCAGCACGGGGCCAGCTCCGGCGCGCGCACGTGCGGCGTAGTCAGACACGGTGAGCCAAACACCCTCGACGTCGTTACCGTCGATCGTCACGCCCGGCATGCCATAGGAGTCCGCGCGTTGAGCCAGCCGTTCTATTGGGGTCGTGGTCGCCAGTGGCGAATATTCACCGTAGAGGTTGTTCTCGCAAATGAAGATGACCGGCAACTTCCAGACCGAGGCCATGTTGAGCGCCTCGTGAAAGGCACCGATGTTGGTCGAGCCGTCACCAAAGAAACAGAGCGTCACCTCCTGGCGCTCGTTGTACTGGGCCTCGAAGGCAACGCCCAGCGCGATCGGGAGATGGCCGCCGACGATCGCAAAGGAGCCAACGGCGCCAACGGTCATGTCCGTGAGGTGCATCGAGCCGCCCTTGCCGGCGCACAGGCCGTTCGCCTTGCCGAGGATCTCCGCAAACGCCCGGTCGAGCGGAGCTCCCTTGGCGATCACCGCGCCGTGACCGCGGTAGGTGCAGAGCATCTTGTCATCGATGCCGACGGCGCGGCAGGCACCGACGACCACGCCCTCCTGCCCCTGGCACAGATGCGTCGAACCCCGGACCAGGCCCTGCGCAAACATGCGGTGACACTCGTCCTCGAAGTACCTGATTTGCAGCATTGTGTGAAGCCAGCCAAGCTGTTCCTCGGCCGTCGCCACAGGGGGATTCGCCGCAATCGGGCTCTCTTTTGACATATGTTCGGAGCTCCAGAGTCGATGGTCAGTACATGATTTGGCCGCCGGTCACGTTTATGGTCGCGCCGGTGATGTAGCGCGCGTGATCGGAGGCAAGAAAGAGAACGGCGCCGCTGATCTCGTCCGGCTCAGCCATGCGGCCGAGCGGGATCATCGAGACGAACTGGTCGAGGTTTGGCTGACTGCGCATCATCGCCGTGTCCGCAGCGCCGGGAGCCACGGTGTTCACGGTGATCCCGTCGGCCGCCCAAGAGCGTGCGAGGCCACGGCTGAGCGAGACGATCCCGCCCTTGCTCGCGGCGTAGACGACGGAGCCACCAAAACCGCCGGTCCACCACCCCTGCGAGGTGAAGTTGATGATCCGGCCACCACGACCCTGCGCGCGCAGAGCCCCGGCGACAGCACGGTCCAGGAAGAAGGTGGCTTTCAGGTTGGTGTCCATCTGCGCGTCCCAGTCTTCCTCGGTCACCTCGTCAACGCTCCCACGACGGCGTAGAACTGCAGCCAGGTGTGCGAGCACGTCAAGACGCCCGAGGTCGCGGTGCACGGCCGCGACGAGCGCCTCATGCTCGGAGACCGTCGAGAGGTCGGCGGCAAACCAGCGATGGCGCTCCGGCTGCGTGAGCTCGGCTGCAACCGCAGCGCAGGCGTCCGCGTCGAGGTCGACCAGCGCGACGCGCGCGCCCGCCTGCGCGAACGCATGAGCCACCGCGCGCCCGATCCCGCCCGCGGCACCTGTCACCAGCACGCCGCGATCTTCGAGTCCCAGGCTCCAGGTCACCGCTGCACCCGGTGATGGCTGATGTATTCGCTGTCAAGCTCCCAGCCGAGACCTGGAGCATCGGAGAGCTCGAGCATGCCGTCTCGCAACACGGGCCGGTTGGCGATGAGGTTCCACCAGATCGGATCACGGTCGGGGTGAAAGCACTCGACGTAGCCGCCGTGCGGGATCGATGCCAGGAGGTGACTCGACACCTGGGGCTCCTCGTGGTGGCCCATCATCACGTCGCAGGACTGGGCGATCGCGGCGACACGGCGCCACTCCGTGGGGCCGCCCGACCAGGATGAGTCAAAGTTGCAGACATCAATGGCGCCGGCGACCATGAGCTCGCGGCAGCCGGCCGCCGAGTACTCGGACTGACCCGCACAGACCGCCACACCCGACCTGTAGCGGACCTCCCGCATCGCCGCGCGGTCGTTGTGCCAGTTGCAGGGCTCCTCCAGCCAGAGCAGGTCCTGACCTTCCACGAGCCGCGCGAACCGGATCGCCTGCTGCGGCGTCCAGCCCTGGTTCGCGTCAGCCGCCAACACGAAGTTCGGGCCAGCGGCCGCGCGGGCACGGATAAAACGCTCCGCGTCCGCCTCTGGGCTCAAACCGCCGACCTTGAATTTCATACCCGCAAGCCCCATCTCCCGCAGCTCTGCCACCTCGGCCTCGATGTCCGCATCGGGCCCGTAGTAGCCACCGATCGCGATCATCGGACGGCTGTTGCTGTAACCGCCCCAGAGCCTCCACAGCGGCTGCCCGAGGGCCTTGCCTACGAGGTCCCAGCAGGCACGGTCGAC
>JAJZID010000279.1:483-3436 GCA_021810705.1 Actinomycetes bacterium | reverse complement strand
TGGGGTCAGGCGCCGGGGCTGGGCGCGCCGGCTTGGCGTGGCCGCCGCAGGCGTGTCGCTGGCGGCCGGCGCGGCGGTCGTCGCGCTCACCGGCGGCGGCCTGGGTGGCGTGTCGCAGCGCCGGGCGCCGACGCCCAGTGGGCTGCTTCAGGCGGCCCCGTCCAGTTCACATGGCAGCCCCACGCCCTCCGCCAAGCCGCCGGTCCTCGGCGCGTACGGCGCGGCGACGCTGGGCGCCGCCTCAAACACCTCTCAGGCCGCCAACGCGATCGTCGTGCCGGGCGCCAAGCAGATCCGCTCGGCGCAGATCGACCTGACGACCCCAAACCAGCACGTCAACCAGGTGGCCGCCGAGATCATCGGCGTTGTCAGCTTCGAGCACGGCACCGTCATGAGCTCGCAGGTCACCGCGGCGAGCACCGCCGCCGGGGGCGGCTACGGCAGCTTCACGCTCAGCATCCCCACCGCGAACCTGCAGAGCACGGTCAACCAGCTCTCGCGCCTGCGCTACGCGGACCTGAGCTCGAGCACCGCCGGCAGCCAGAACGTCAGCGACCAGTACGCCTCAGACCAGCGCCAGCTGGCCGATGCGCAGGCTCTGCGGGAGTCGCTGCTCAAACAGCTCGCGGCCGCCACCACCCAGCAGCAGACCGACAGCATCGACGCACAGCTCAAGCTCGCCGCCGGCCAGGTCACGCGCTGGCAGCGGGCGCTCGCCTCGCTCGAGCACCGCATCAGCTACAGCGATGTGACCGTGGAGGTAAACGCGGGCTACCTGCCGATCCCGCCGGTGGTGCACCGCGCGAGCACCTTCTCGCTTGGCCGCGCCGCCCACGACGCGCTGCGCGTGCTGATCGTCTCGGCCGGCGTGGCACTGATCGCGCTGGCGCTGGCGATCCCGATCGGGCTGGCGCTGGCGCTGCTCGTCTGGCTGTGGCTGTGGGCACGGCGCCGGCGCCGCGAGCAGGCGCTCGACCGGGCCGCCTGAGCGGCTCAACGCCCGACCATGCTCATGTGCTTGGGGCTGTAGCGGTTGCCGTGCACGCCGATCCGCTCGGCGAGCGTGTTCAGGTCCGCGAGCTCGTCGGCTGAGAGCGCGACCGTCGTGGCGGCCGTGTTCTGCTCGAGGCGCTCCCGCCGGCGGGTGCCTGGGATCGGCACGATCCAGGGTTGCTGGGCAAGCAGCCAGGCCAGCGCGATCTGGCCCGGTGCCACTCCCTTGGCCGCAGCCAGCTGGCCGACATGGTCAACGAGCGCGAGGTTCGCGGTCAGGTTCTCGCCCTCAAAGCGCGGGATCGTGGCGCGGATGTCACCCGCGGAGAACTGGGTCTCGGGGCTGACCGTGCCGGTGAGCATGCCCTTGCCGAGCGGGCTGAAGGGCACGAAGCCGACCCCCAGCTCGCCGCAGGCGGGCAGCACCTCGGCCTCGGGGTCGCGCGTCCACAGCGAGTACTCGCTCTGAACCGCGGTCACCGGATGCACGGCGTGCGCCCTGCGGAGCGTCGCCGCCGAGCACTCGGAGAGGCCGAAGTGGCGCACCTTGCCGGCGGCGATGAGCTCACCGACCGTGCCGGCCACCTCCTCGATCGGCACCGCGGGGTCCACGCGGTGCTGGTAGAGCAGGTCGATCACCTCGATGCCCAGACGCCTGAGCGACCCGTCCACCGCGGCGCGGATCCGCTGTGGGCTGCTGTCCAGGCCGACCGACCTCCCGTCCTCGATCCGCCAGCCGAACTTGGTCGCGATCACGACCCGCTCGCGGACGGGCGCCAGCGCCTCACCGACGAGCTCCTCGTTGGCGTGGGGGCCGTAGACCTCGGCGGTGTCAAAGAACGTCACCCCCAGCTCGACGGCGTCACGGATCAGCGCGATCATCGCCTGCCTGTCACCGGGGTTGGGCCCGTAGGACTGCGACATCCCCATGCAGCCCAGGCCGATGGCGGAGACCTCGAGTCCCTGGCCGAGCGTCCGTCCGTGCATCACTTTCCCTTCGTCGATGTTGGTGGACCGCCCCGGCTGCGTGCGCCGCCAGGGCGTTCATGGCATTGATTCTGCGGACAGCCTCACATAGACACAAATACACATTCTTCAGTTAGCATCGAAAATAACTATGGACCCGCGGCGTCTTCTGACCTTCCGCACGGTCGCCCACGAGCGCTCCTTCTCGCGCGCCGCCCAGCGCCTGTCGCTCTCGCAGCCGTCGGTGTCGCATCAGGTTGCGCTGCTGGAGACGGAACTCGGCCAACGGCTGCTGGTGCGCGCCCGCGGCGGGCTGCGCCTGACCGCCGCGGGCAGTGTGCTGCTCGAGCACGCAGACGAGGTCGCCTGGCGCCTTCAGTTGGCCGAGCGGGAGATCGCCAGGCTCTCGGGTGAACGGCGGGCGCAGCTGCGCATCGGCGCGTTCCCCACCGCCATGGCGGGCCTGGTCCCGACCGCGGTCACTCGCCTGCGCCTCGCGCACCCGGACGTACGCGTCATGCTCCGCGAGGTGACGGCGGACACGCTCGCGCCCAGGGTGCTGAGCGGCGAGTTCGACCTCGCGCTCGCCTACCAGGACACGAGCATCGCCCGCCGTGAGCTGCGCGGGGCCAGGCGTGTGGACCTGTTCGCAGACAGCTTCCTGGTCGGTCTGCCGGCCGGCCACTCGCTCGCTGAGGCCAGCGGGCCGGTGCGGCTCGAGCAGTTGGCACAGGACCCCTGGGTTCTGCCTTCACCGGACGGGTTTTTGGCGCAGTGCTGTCGCCAGGCGGGCTTTGAGCCCGACATCGTCGCGATCTCGCAGGACCCCATCGCCACGCGCGGGATCATCGCCCGTGGGCTTGCCGTCGGCTGGGTGTCGGGCCTGCTCGCCGAGGACTATCCGGGCGTGGTGCTGCGGGCGGTGGACGGACCCGGCCGCAGCCGTGACGTCTACGCGCTGCTGCCGCCCGGTGAGGCACACCCGCTCGCGGCC
>JAJZID010000279.1:0-473 GCA_021810705.1 Actinomycetes bacterium | reverse complement strand
GCGACGCCGTCGGCCAAGCGCGAACCTTGTGAGTTTGACCACCAGACCTGGTGGTCAAACTCACACAGCACGCAGCGGCCGTAGATCGCGATGCCGTGCAGGATCCTGATTCCGTGCAACAGCGCGTAGAGGTGCGCGAGGAGTCGCGGTGGGTTACGGGCGACGCGCTGAAACCCCGCCTGCGCGCCGGAGTCACCCCCATAGGCGAGCAGCACGCCGGCGGAGACCAGACGACCGCGGTAGGGGGTGTAGACGATCGCTGCCGAGCCCCGTCGCGTGGCGCCACGCCGCGGGTCGCTCTACGCTCAGAGCGATGAAGGAAGCCGTGCTGAGCAGCGAGCCGCCGCCGGGCGGGGCGACCGGGGAGCGCACGGCGCTGATCGCCGCCCTCCCACTCTTCGCCGGCCTCTGCGACGACGATCTCGCCGCCGTCGCCGGGCGCGCGGTGCTGCGCCGCTACGACGCGGGCGACG
>JAJZID010000278.1 GCA_021810705.1 Actinomycetes bacterium | reverse complement strand
AGCGTCGAGTAACACTGCACAATATGGCTGCGACTGGGCATTCCGCTATCAGATGTCAAGTAGTCATTCACGAATCTGCGGCTCTCCGCCGGCTGCCCGCTCGAGTGCGGGCACCAGCACGGCGAGGTCCAGCTCGCCCCAGCCCTGCGCGATGCAGGACTGCACCAGCTGCTGGACCAGCGCCGTCGCGGGCAGCGGTACCGAGGCCGAGTGCGCGGCCTCCAGCGCCAGCGTCAGGTCCTTGTGCAGCAGCCTTGCGGTGAAGGTCGAGCTGTAGTCGCCGTCGATGAGCGCCTGGCGCTTGTAGTCCACGTAGGGGCTGCCGATCGCTGAGCCCGCGACCACCTCGAGCAGCTGCTCGCGGGTGATCCCGCCTCGCTCGCCGAGCACCAGCGCCTCGGCCAAAAGCTGGGTGGTGCCGCCGATCATCAGATTCAGCGCCAGCTTCGCGACCCGGGCCTGCTCGCCGTCGCCGAGGTAGAAGAGCTTTGGCCCGATGTCCTCGAGCATCGGCCTGCAGCGCGCGTAGGCCTCCCGTTCGCCGGAGACGATGATCCCGAGGTTGCCGGCGAGCACGACCGAGGGGTTGCCGCTGACCGGCGCTCGCAGATAGCCGGTGCCGCAGCGCGCGGCTGCCGCGGCGATCCGCGCGGAGGCGGCGGGCGAAATCGTGCTCATGTCGATCAGCACCCGGCCCGTGGGGACGGGGCCGGCCAGCAGGCCGGTCCCGTCGTCAAGCGTCACCGCGCTCACGGCGGCGTCGTCGGCGAGCATCGTGATCGCCACCTCGGCTCGCTCCCAGGCCGCGGCCGGGCGCGCGAGCACGCTCGCGCCGGCGTCCGCGAAGGGCGCGGCGGCCTGCGGCGAGCGGTTCCATACTGCGAGCTCGTGCCCGGCGCTGCGCAGACGCTGTGCGATCGCAGCGCCCATGCGGCCGAGACCCAGGACGGCGACGCGCATCAGCCGAACACCCAGCCGCCGTCGACGTACAGGTTCACGCCGTTGACGGCCCCGTTGCGCAGCAGAAACAGCGCCGCATCGGTGACCTCGTCCATCGTGATCGTGCGGCCCGTGGGCGTGCGTGCAACGACATTTGCGAGCATCTGCTGGTTGTCCTCCCAGTAAGGGCTATCACCGACGATACCCGGATGCAGCGCGTTCACGCGCACGGGCGCGAGCTCCAACGCGAACGTGCGGATCATCGTGTCGACGGCGCCGTTTACCGTGGTCACGGTCGTGGATCCGGGGTATGGGCGCTCCTTCGCCAGGCCGCCGAAGAGCAGCACCGAGCTTGCGTCGTGCAGCGCGGGATGCAGCGCATGCAGCACCTCCGTGTAGCCGACCAGCTTGATCGTCGCCAGGCGGATCGCGCGCGTCACGTCGTAGTCGCGCAGTGTGTTGGTGTCGCGTTCGATCGCCGCCAGGACCACGTGGTCGACGCGGTCCAGGCCCTTCAGGCGCGCGCCGATCCCATGCGGGTTTGACAGATCCAGGGACACGGCACGGGCGCGGTGTCCGACCTCTGCCGCGATCGCGTCGGCCTGCTCCTGGTCGCGTCCGGTGATCACCACCTCGCGTCCGTCCGCTGCGAAGCGCTCCGCCAGGCGTCGTCCGAGACCCTTGGTCCCGCCGACGATCACGACCGTACCGTCCTGGTTGCTCATGGTCTCCTCTCGATGGTGCGGGATGTCGGCTGGCCCTCAGGCCGAGTGCGTGGACGCATCCGCGTAGTCGGTGTACGTGTAGGGGTTGTCGAGCACCTTGGTGTCGGGGATCTCGGGGTGCATGCCGGCGAGCCATTCCTCCTCACCGAGTGAGCGGCGCAGATGCTCGACCGTGTGCTCGATCGCCCGCCGTGCGCGGCCCAGGTCGGTGCCGACGAGCGTCCCGGCGTGCTTGACCACACGGCCGTTGACGAGCACGGTGTGGACGTCGCCGCGCTGGGCCTGAAAGACGAGATGCCCGTACGGGTGCAGGATCGGGAACATCGCCGGTGAGCGCTCGTTCTTGACCAGCACCACGTCGGCGCGCTTGCCCGCCTCGAGGCTGCCGATGATCGCGTCCATGCCGAGCGCCTGTGCGCCGCCGCGCGTGGCCCAGTCGACCACCTGCTCGGCGCGCAGCCCGAGGTTGGTGACCGTCTCGCCGCGCGCATGCGCCTCCTGGTGCTCACGCGCACGATCGGTGGAGAGGGTTGCTCGCATCGCCGCGAAGGGATCCGCGCTGAACCACACCGACGTGTCGACCGACAGGGATATGGGGATCCCGTGGCGGCGCAGCGCCCAGCTCGACGGGTAGCCCTGGCCACAGGAGCACTCGCTCTCGGCCGAGACCGACGCATGGCCGCCGGTCGCAGCGATTCGCTGATAGGAGTCCTCCGAGAGCGTCGAGGCATGGACGTAGACCGTCTCGGGCGTCATGAAGCCGTGCTCGTGCATCAGGCGGATGCCGTTGTCGTTGGTGGCCCCCCACACGCCCGCGTGCGTCGTCACCGCCACGCCCAGCTCGCGGGCCGCCTCAAACGCGGCCCGCTCGGGGAAGGCCGGATCTCCCGTCACGTCAAAGGCGAGCTGGAAGCCGAGCATCTCCGAGCGCTTCATGCGCCGCTCCACGAAGGCCCGGAAGTCCGGCGCGTTGGCCCACTCCCACGGCGCCGCGTGAATGTTGCCGTAGCCGAAGACGAAGCGGCCCGGAACCTCCTCGAGGGCATCAACCGCCGCCTCGGCGTGGTCGACCGTGGCTAGCCCATGGGACCAGTCGACGCTGGTGGTCACGCCGGCGTCGATCGCCTCGATGGCCGACAGCAGGTTGCCGGCGTGGTAGTCCTCGGGGCGGAACTTGCGCCCGTGCTCCAGGTAGTTCCAGACGAAGTACTGCGTGAGCGTCCAGTCGGCCCCGTAGCCGCGCATCGCGGTCTGCCACATGTGGCGGTGGGTGTCGATCATGCCCGGCATCACGATGCCGTCGCGCGCGTCGATCTCGAGCGTGCCCGCCGGCACCTCGAGGTTGCGCCCGACGGCGGCCACGTCGCGCCCGACAGCCAGCACGTCGCCGCCGTCGATGACGGTGTGCGCGGCATCCATCGTCAGGACCAGCCCGCCGCGGAAGACGACCGCCGCCGCGTCGCTGATCTGCTCCGGGGCGTGGGCCCCGGCATTCTCACTGGTCAACTCTCCAACTCCCTCTGTCGCATGACAGTAAACGCCTACAGCCTTCATCACCGTTGCAGATGCCAGCGCAGATGTCAACGGCGCCGAGGCATCCGTTGAAACTGTACGCGGATGCGGGTTTCGATGGGCCCAAAGCAAACTGCGCAGTCTGACTTGACATCCACGTGCGGACTTGTTTATCTTGATCGCACAGTGCCGCGCCGGTGTGCGGCTTCACGTGGATCAGGCTCTGGACGGCGCGGGTTCGTGGCGGGAGAGCCCCTGTAGCGGTTGGGAGACCGTGGAGG
>JAJZID010000277.1 GCA_021810705.1 Actinomycetes bacterium | reverse complement strand
CCGAACTCGGTTACAAGCAGGAGCTCGCGCGCGGTTGGAGCGGCTTCTCCAACTTCGCCATCTCGCTGACGATCATCTGCATCCTCTCCGGCTGCTTCACCACCTACAGCCAGGCCTGGAACGACGGCGGGCCGGTGGCGATCTCGATCGGCTGGCCGGTGATCAGCCTGCTGGTGCTCCTGGTCGGCCTGTCGATGGCCGAGCTGGCCTCCAAGTACCCCACCGCCGGCGGGATCTACTACTGGGCCTACAGGCTCGGGGGTGTCCGCTGGGCGTGGTTCACGGGCTGGTTCAACCTGCTCGGCCTGGTCGCGATCACCGCCGCGGTTGATTACGGCGCGGCCAGCTTCCTGAACTCGGTGCTGGCGCTCTACGGCCTGCACTTCATCCTGAACTTCGCCAGCACGAGCCCGTCGGTGATCCTCCAGCACACCTTCGTCCTGTTCGTGGTGATCCTGGCGGCACACAGCGTGATCAATGTGTTCTCCTCGCACCTGGTGTCCCTGCTCAACCGCATCTCGGCCTGGTGGATGCTCGGCGGCGTGATCGTGATCGTTGCCGTGATGATCTTCGCGCCCGCCTCACACCAGAGCTTCGCCTGGGTGTTCGGGCACCGCTCAAACTACAGCGGCTTCCCCGGCGGCATGTACGCGTTCTACGTGCTGCCGCTCGGCTTCCTGCTGACGATGTACACGTTCACCGGCTACGACGCCTCCGCACACCTCTCGGAGGAGACGCACGAGGCCGAGGTGGCAGCCCCCCGTGGCCTCTACCGCTCGATCCTCTACTCCGCCGTCGGCGGCTGGGCGGTGCTTTTGGCGATCACCTTCGCGGCCACGCACATCAAGGCCATCAACGGCGCCGGCGGCACCTCGGTGTCGGTGATCGAGTCGGCGCTCAGCCCCGGCTTTGCCAAGCTGGTGCTGGACATCGCGACCGTCGGACAGCTCTTCTGCGGGATGGGCTGTGTGGCCGCAGCCTCACGCATGGTGTTTGCCTTCTCGCGCGACGGCGCCGTCCCCGGCCACAGCCTCTGGCGGCGGCTGAGCGCCAAGAAGACCCCGACCTGGTCGGTTCTCTTCGTCGTCACCTGGTCGCTGATCATCACCATCCCGGCGCTGTTTGGCAACAAGATCGGGACGCCCGTCGCCTTCTACGCGGTCACCTCGATCACCACCATCGGCCTCTACATCGCCTACGTGCTGCCGGTCTTTCTGCGCTGGCGGATGGGCGACCGGTTTGAGCCGGGCGTCTGGAACCTCGGCAGGCACTACCGCTGGATCAACGTCGTCGCGGTCATCTGGGTCGTGCTGTGCGTGATCATCTTCTGCCTGCCCGGTTCGCCCGCGGCGGTGCCCTGGAACTCGAGCTTCAGCTGGAGCGACTTCAACTATGCGCCGGTGGTCACGATCGTGCTGGCGCTCGGTGTGTGGATCGCCTGGGAGCTGAAGGCCAAGCACACCTTCAAGGGTCCGGTCAGGACGGTGGATGACCCGGACGTCGGCACCTCGGAGGATCCGGCGCTGATGCCGGTCTGAGAGGGTGGCCCGGGCGGCCAGCTGCGGCTGGCCGCCCGGGCGCGTTAGGCTCCGCGCGGTGCGGATCGTCGTGGTCGACCCCTCTGATGCGGCTGCGGTGGCGGCGCTGCACCGGATCTACGTCAAGGTCGGCCAGGCCGACAACCCGCAGAGTTTCGTGGCTGCACCGGTGGCGGAGATTCGTGAGATTCTGGCGGCGCCCACCGCGCGCTTTGAGTTCACCGCGTTTCTGGGCTTCGCGGGCGATGAGGCGGTTGCCAGCGGCTGGGCGGCGCTCGGGCGTAATGACGCCCCCCACCTCGCCTACCTGACGCCCAGAGTGCTTGCGCAGCACCGCCGCCGCGGCCACGGCAGCCGCATGCTCGCCGTCATGGAGCGTCACGCCGCCGACCACGGGCGCACGCTGCTTCAGGGCACGGCGGTGTGGGCGGCCGAGCACGGCCCGGACGGCTGGGGCTCGGCGCCGGTCGGCTTTGCGAAGGCACGCGGCTTTGAGCTGGCCCACACCGGGGTCAGGCTGCGGCTCGAGCTGCCCACGGACCGCGGCCGCCTCGACGCGCTGCTTGCCCAGCGCTCCGCGCGCCGAGCGGGGTACACGACCAGGGCGTGGGTCGGGCCGGTGCCCCAGCAGCTGCTTGACGGCTGGGCGGTGCTGCACGCGATGCTCTCCGAGGATGAGCCGCACGGCGAGCTCGAGCGCCCAGCCGAGACCGCCGACCCCGCCGCGATCCGCGGCGACGAGCGGATCCTCGCTGAAAGCGGCCGCGTGAAGGTGAACGCGGCTGTGCTCTCGCCGGCCGGAGCGGTCGTCGCCTTCTCGAGCATCCTCACGCGGATCGGCGCGCCGGATGCGGCCTTCCAGCAGGGCACGGTCGTTGACCGCGACCACCGCGGGCGCGGCCTGGGCGCGCTGGCCAAGGTGGCGGCGCTGCGCCTGCTGGAACAAACCCGCCCGGACATCCCAGCCGTCGTCACCGAGAACGCTCAGGACAACGCCTACATCCTTGAGCTCAACCGCGCCGTGGGCTGCGTGCCGGTCCTCTACTCCGGAGACTTCCAGCGGCACCTCACCGGCCCAGCGACGCCTCACTGATCCCAGTCGATGAGCGCGAACTGCTCGCGGAGCCGGGCGCCGCGCTGCGGGTTGAGCGCGGCCGCCCAGGAGATGCGTCCCAGCAGGTGGGCGCGGAAGTCCGGGATCTGCTCGCGATTCTGTGAGCCCGGCCCGTGCCGGGCCGCGTTGTGGAGGATCGCCCGCAGACGGTCGTACTCGTTGCGGCTGAGGTTCGGGTGGCGGTTGACGACCACGCCGCAGACCCGCTGTCGGCCCGCCTGGGTCACCAGGGTCGACTTGGCCGCGTTGACCGAGAACCCCTCCGCGCGCGCGATGTCGGCGACCGCACGGCGCAGCAGCGGCGCCTGGCGCACCAGCCGCTGTGATCCTGAGAACGTCAGGTCGTCGGCGTAGCGGGTGTAGGTCGCGTCCAGGCTGGCCGCGAGGCCGGTGAGCCGGCGGTCAAGCCCGAAGGCCGCGAGGTTGGCGAGCGCCGGTGAGCTCGGCGCGCCCTGTGGCAGGTGCGCCGTGGCCAGCTGGCGGCCCAGCCGGTGATGCGCCGCCGCCCGCGCCGGGTCCAGCGGGCGTGGCAGCGAGTGCCAGAAGGCGGCCGGGACAACGTTGGTGGCCAGGGCGGTGAGCGTGTGCGCGACCGCCTCCGGATAGCCGGCGGTGCGGAGGATGCCGTAGATGCGGCCGGCCTGGATCGAGGCGAAGAAGTCCTGCAGGTCGATGCGGACCACCACGTGGCTTCCGGCGTGCGCAGCGGCGTGGCTTGCGACCGAGCGGCCCGGCGTGAATCCGTGCGCCGCCTCGTGCACGGGGATCCAGTCGAGGATCTCGTGCAGGATCTGGCGTTGGGTCGA
>JAJZID010000276.1 GCA_021810705.1 Actinomycetes bacterium | reverse complement strand
AGCTACACGGCGATCATCCTCGCGGGCGTGACGATGCTCCCAGACCCAGACTGCGTGGCGGCACTCGCGCGCTTCGCCTCAGCCGACGGGTTGGTGCTCGGCTGCGAGCCGCTGGCCGCGGAGGTGACGCGCGTCCTGTCCGAAGCGCCGCAGCTCACCGTGCCAAAGCGCGTGCCGGACGCGATCCTGCGGCGGCTCGGCGGGGTGAGCGTGAGCGCCGGCGGCGACGGCAACCTGTGGAGCTGGCAGGGGCGCGATGGGCATGGTCTGCGCGTCGTGCTGCTCAATGACTCCGATGGGCCTCGGTTGGTCTCGCTGCAGGCGCGCGAGCGCCACGCAGCCCTGTCACTCACTCTGGAACCGGGCGAGGTCCGTACCGCGACTATCCGCCCCACGCTCGTGCTCGAGCACGGCTGGCGGCTGAGCGCCGATGGTCGCCAGGACGTGCCCGTTGACCCCTCGGTGGGCTGGGAGCGCCAGGGCTTTGCCAGCTTCGCCGGCAGCGGCCTGTACCGCTGCGTCTTTGACGTCGCCTGGCCCGACCTGGGCGAGCCCGCCTTCAGCCACGAGCTGACGCTGCCCGCCGTCCACTGCACCGCCAGCGTGCGCCTCAACGGCCGTGACCTCGGGACCACGTTGCACACGCCGCACCGACTCCCCATACCTGGCGGACTGCTCAGGGTCAAGGACAACCTCCTGGAGATCGAGGTCCGTAACAGCGCCGCCAACCGCTACTACACGGGCAGTCCCTTCCAGAGCGAGCCGCAGCCCTCCGGGCTTGCGGCGGTGCCGCTGATCACCAGCGTGCGGCTCTGAGGCCAGCTCTGGCGCGCCGGAGAGGATGATTCAGGCATGAGCACGCTGCTACCCGACCGCGCCTGGGGCACCTGGGATGAGCGCTTCCCCGCCTGCATGATCCACATCCCAAGCCGCTTTGCGGTGCGCGTCACCGTCTTCAGCACCACCGCCGGCCGCTACGAGGAGCTCGCCTACGACGGCTCCGAGAGCTTCAGGCTCGGCGAGCACAGCTCCGACAGCAACTTCGTGTCGCTCGAGGTCCGGGTGCACGGCAGCCGCCTGCTGATCGATTTCGCCAAGGGTGTCTGGTCCGGTGTGAGTGGCCGCGTGCGCATCCTCGAGCCGGGCGAGATGCTCTTTCGGCTGGGCGTGATCATCGAGGCGGGTTTTATCGCCCCCTTCACGGCGGACCCGGCTGCGCCTCGGCGCCCGCTGGTGGATGGGCGCACCCGTGAGCTTGCGCTCGTTCAGCGCCCGCCAGCTGATCACCGCACCCCCACCACCGGCCTCGGGCGCTGGCGCAGCCAATGGTTTGCGGTGGCCGTCTCAGAGACCCCCGCGGTCGCCGCCGCCTACCGTGACAGCGCCGCGCTCGCGACCGACCTGCAAACCCGCGGCTGGCTGTACAGGCCGCCAGAGCGGGCCGCCGGGGACCTGCTCGCCTTCCGCTTCTACGGGGACCCGCGTCAGGTGGTCCGTTTCGCGGTCGCCCAGGACGCAGACCCCGAGCCGGCCGCCGCAGCCGCCGCCGCTCGCCTGGAGGCGGTCGATGAGCTGATCGAGGCGGCGCGGGGCGAGGCCGTCCGGCCACCGGCACCTGTGCGCGCCGTGCGCGACGTGATGGCCTGGAACACGATCTGGGATCAGTCAAACGCCCGCCCCTACACGACCGCCTCACGCACCTGGATCGCGGGCTTTGGCGGCTGGGGCGTGTGGATGAGCGACACCTACTACAACGCGCTGATGTGCGCGCGCGTGGGGGACAGCTTCATGGCCCGAGCGAACCTGCAGACGGTGCTCGCGGCCCAGCAGGCCGCGGGCAACGTGCCCAGCCTGACGGCGGCCGACGACGAGTGGGTGGACCGCAGCCAGCTGCCGGTCGCCTGCTACGCGGTCTGGCGCACCTACCTGGAGACCGGCGACCGGACCCTGCTGGCCGAGCTCTACCCGGCGCTCTGCCGGCAGCTCGAATGGGTCCGCGCCAGCCGCGACGGCAACGGCAACGGGCTCTACGAGTACGGCTCCTCGCCGGTCGGCCGCGCGCAGGGGGTGAGCACCAAGCAGGGGGCGCTCAACGAGCCGGGGATGGACAACCTGGCGGTCTTTGACGAGGCCCGCTTCAACCTGGCGACCGGCACGCTCGAGTTCGAGGAGCCCGGCCACAACAGCCTGCTGGCGCTCGAGTGGGAGCTGCTGGCCCGTGTCGCGGCCGCGCTTGGCCGCGACACGGAGGCGGACGCTCACCTGCGACGCTCCCGCGAGCTCGCGCAGCTCATCTCAGCCCAGCTCTGGGACCCGGCGCGCCAGGTGTTCGCCGGGCGCCACTGGGACGGGAGCTTTGCAGCCCACATCTCGCCCACGAGCTTCTTCCCGCTGGTCGCGGGCGCCGCCACGCCGGAGCAGGCGCAGGCGCTTGTGCACGGGCACCTGCTGAACGAGTCCTCGTTCTGGCGAACGCTGCCGCTGCCATCGGCGCCGTTTGACGATCCGGTGAACGCGGATGACAGCTACTGGCGCGGGCGAATCTGGGCGCCGATGCTTTTGTTCGTCTGGGAGGGGCTGCGGCGCAGCGGCTTTGCGGAGGTGGCCAGCGAGCTGGCGGCGCGCGCGTGGCGGATGTTCGCAGACGACTGGGAGCGCCGCCGTCACTGCCACGAGAACTACAGCTCAAACAACCCTGACGGCCACGAGGCCCACGACTCCGACCCGTTCTACTCGTGGGGGGCGCTGATCGCGTTCATCAAGGCCTGTGAGGCGCGCGACGTTGACCTCTGGACGCCAACCGGCGGGTGGAACCTATAGGCTTTAGCCGGGCTTTGGGAGAGGTCGCGCTGTACCTGTAGAGGCCACCGAGGAAGGAGCGCAGATGGCGGTGCAGACCCCGCAGCACCTGATTGAGGACGCGCCGGTACCCGACCGGGTGCCGAAGGGAGTTGAGGCCAACGGCATCAACAGCATCCCGGAGCACGAGCACAAGGGCCGGCCGGCAGGCCTGTTTTTGCCCTGGTTTGCCTCAAACGTCGGTGTCTTCGGGATCAGCTACGGCGCCTTCGCGCTGACCGCGCTGTTCGGCCTGTCGCTGTGGCAGGCGATCGTCTCCGGCGTCGTCGGGATCGTGCTCTCTTTCATCCTGGTCGGCATCGTCGCGATCGCCGGGCCGCGCGCCTCGGCGCCGACGATGATCATCTCCAGAGCGGCGTTTGGCGTGCGCGGCAACCGCGTCGCCGCGATCCTCTCCTGGATGCTGAACGTCGGCTGGGAGACCTCGCTGGTGGTGGTCGGCACGCTGGCCTTCGCGGCGGTCTGCGAAAAGCTCGGGCTCGGCGGCGGCACCGGCGTCAAGGTCGTCGGCATCGCCGTGATCCTGGTGCTCACGATCCTCGGCGGCGTCGCCGGCTTTGACGTGATCATGCGCCTGCAGGGGCTGATCACGGTCGTCGCGGGCGTGCTCACGGTGCTCGTCATCGC
>JAJZID010000275.1 GCA_021810705.1 Actinomycetes bacterium | reverse complement strand
GCGCGCCGGGAGAACCCTCGTATCGCTTCATGCCAGACACGCTCGTCAAACCTGACCGGCAGGCGGCGACCGCGGGCGACACCCGCCACGGGTCAGCCTTCGCCGTCGGGCGAACCCAACTCGCCCATGAGCGCCGAGAAGTCTTCGCCACTGGTAGGCGTCGTTCCAAGCCGCGCATGCACGCCATCCCACGGTTCGGGCGTCGTGATCGCCAGCAGCTGCGACGCCAACCGGTCCACCCGCTCGGCAACCCGCTCGGCCTGCTGCGCACTCAATCCGCCGACCGCCGACATCGAACGCTCGACGATCTCAAGCTCCCGCTCAAGCTGGTCCACGGAGTCGTCGGCAGGCACGGCTCTAACGGTAGCTCTCGCGGGCGACATCACCGCGCATCACGCACGGCATCAGGCGCAAGCGCCCTGCATGCCGCGCAAAGTAGGTCTGAGTTCGTGTTGGTCGAGATACTCGCTGCGCGACTGAAAGCAGCGAGAGGCGCCCTCGCCGCCGTGGCGAGCGGCTGCGAGGTGTGTATCAAGACTCCCGAGGAGTGATAGCTGCCTTGGACCCCTCGGTGACGCCCGCCGCGAGCGTATTTCGTAGTTGCTCTCGGGCTCTATGGGCTCGGACTCGCACAACGTTTGGCGAGAGGCCCAGGATGACCGCGACCTCGCGCGGGGCGAGATCGTCCCACGCGAGCATCGTGATGATCTCCTGATCAAGCGGGGACAGTGACGCCAGAGCCGTGAGCGCCGCCTTGTTGGTGGACGTGATCGCTCCCGAGCGCTGCGCAGCGAGCGCTAGTTCGTGGGCGGCTTCCGCTTCGCGGTCAGCGGTTGCGCGTTCCCTGCGGAGTACGTTTCTGGCGACCCCGAAGAGCCATGGCCGGGCGTCGTCGCCAGACGGGATGCGTTGACGCTTTTCCCAGACGATCCGAAAGGTCTCTGAGAGACAATCGGCTGCATCTTCGGCGGTAAGACAGCGCCGAAGGAGGAAGGCGAGCAGGTCCGGGCTCGCCTTCTCGTAGAGACAATGGAATCGCTCATCGTCCTCCCGCGACGCCTTCTGACGGTGGCCATGAGATCCTCCCCGTAGGCGGCCGTTGAAACGCCCCGCTGGTGGCCATGGTTTTCCCCGTTTGGTGGCCATGGTTTCTCCCCACATGGTTCTGTCCTTTGCTGCCGGTAATCCGGGCGCGTAATTGTGTTGCGCGATCCGGGAGGGTGGCTGTGAAGAAGGGTGAGGAAGCGATGGAGATTCTTGAGGCGTATGACGCGACGGGCTCGTTCCGTGCGGCGGCGGGGGGGACACCGAAGTCGGGCCGGCACAGTTGCGAAACCGTGGCAAGGCGCTTGTCCGGGTCCGTTTCGTGGCGTGATGCCGTTCCAGATAAGCGATCGTCCGCTCGACTCGCGCCGCGACGATGCCGAGGCTCGGGGCGATATGTGCAGATTTCTGCACATTTCCTCCACGGCTCCCCAGGAGATGCCGTTTCCGTGGCAAACCACTTGCGCGACCGGAATCCTGTGATGGATGCAAGTGCACGACGTAGTCTTCGCGTATGAGGCGTACCTTGCCCGCCGTCGCCGCGATGGTCCTCGCTTTCGGCGTTGCTGGCTGCGCGGGCACCGGGCTGTCTTTCCTGGGCGCCGGGGAGGCCCACACGACTGCCTCGAACCGCGCGCAAGCAAACGCCGATGCGCAACGGCTGTTGGCGATGGTTCGAGTTCCGGCTGGCTCGGTTGTGGCTGCCACTCCGCATGACACCGGGTTCGAGCAGACCGGTGATTTCGTCGGCGGGGCGTCGGCCAGTGCGACCGCATCTCGCACCTGGATCATCCACGACGACACTTATCGCGCCCTGAGCTTTGTCGTCGCGCACCTGCGCAAGGGTTCGAGGTTGATGGGCACCGGAAGCGGTAGCCCTGGCGGGTACGTCGAGCAGATGCGTTACTGGCCGCCCGTGAGAGGGATCTTGGACGGCCGCTGGCTTGAGATCACCGCATACCGCCTGGGGACGCGCGCCTACCTGACGGCCCGCACGCAATCGCAGTGGGTCGTCACGCGACGGGCGAGTGAACGAATCCCGGCGAACGTCAAGAAGGTGACGATCAAGGTCACCAACGCGAGTGGCCGGGCTATCGACCAGTTGACGATCACCAAGCCGCAGATCGTGCACCGGTTGGTTCGGCTCTACAACTCGCTGGGTGTCATCCAGCCCGGCACCATGAGCTGCCCGTTGGAACGGGGAGGATCGCTTGCGCTCGGGTTCTACGGGTCGGCGACGAAGGTGATCGCGACTGCGACTTCCTCCACGTCTGCGACGGCAACCTGGCCGCCATCGACCGCCGCATGGGAATGCTTCCCGATCGCGTTCCGGCTCGAAGGACACAGCTACCCAAGCCTCAGCGGCAACGTCATCACGCCCCTCGCGAAGCTGATCCACGCCAAGCCCTAGCCGTAGCCGTACATAGGCACGGGCGGCCTACGCCTAGACAGCGACAGACCTACCGTCGGTATCGCTCCGCCACGAACCAACAACTCCTGCGAACCTGGCCGATCGCCTGCGCCTTTGCGCTCGCGGCGGCTGCCCCTACGGCCGGCGGAAGATGGAGTGGGTCCCGATCCGTCGCCAGATTACGTGCGGCTCACCGGACCGGACTTCGTCACCGTACTGGAACGTCGCGCGACCATCCGGTGCCCAGCTCATCTCCCACACACGCGGATGTCCCTGGACGCGCTTGACCCGGAGCGCCGGGCTGAAGCCCTGGCCGCCAGCGACCAGATCAGCGATGAACTGGACGAGGGCAGCACGGAACGCGCGCTGCTGCTCCGGGGTAAGCCGGTCCCAATCGCGCCAGAACGACGCGAGCACTTCACGCGTCGGCATCGAGCGGCTTGGTGCGCGCGTCCAGCGCCGCTAGAAACTCCTCATCGCTGTCGTAACCGGTCGCCCGGCCCGCGAGCCGATCGGCCTCGGCCTCACGCTCCATCGACTGCCACTCACGCGTCCAAAACCAAGCCTGACCAGGATCGATCCGCCCTGCGGTGATCTCCTCGAGCAGCACCGCCGCTCCATCCACCGCCTCATCAGGCAAACGCTCAACCATCTCATGCAGCTCAGCTCTGGTCATTACCGAATTGTGGCACGCACCCGCAGCCCCACCGATACACCGCACCTCGCCGCTGTTCGAGGCTGCGGGCACGACGCGCTCGCGACCTCACCAGATGCCCGCGGGCACACAAAAGCACAACCAGTTCCCGACCGCCGTCTCGCCCCTCCTCCTCGCCAGAAGCGCTAACGCGGTACTCCCCTTTGGTCGGACGCTCACCGTGCCTCTGATGGGCGACTTGCATTGAAGGAGGGCCAGGATCAGCCGCCCCAGATGGCGCGCGATCGTGACCGCTGCGCTCCCGCTCAGGATCTCGCTGCGCTCGATCAGGTTGACGCGATGCTAGTTGCAAGGGCCCTCGACGGCACCTCGTGGACAGCTCCAGTCGACGCGTGCACCGGCCCCTCCAAGAGGACCCATA
>JAJZID010000274.1 GCA_021810705.1 Actinomycetes bacterium | reverse complement strand
GTCGTCGCGTGGACGGCAGTTGCGCAGCTTCAGAGCGGGAAGCTCGTGCCGGTGAGCTCCTCGCTGACCTGCCACAGGCGCCGTGCGACCGCGTCGTCCTGGGCGCGGGCGCTGCGCCCGACCAGCACCGGGGCGCCGCGCATCTCCTGAAAGCCGCCGGGCCCGGCGTAGCTGTCGCCGGGGATGTCGGCAAATGCGGCAAACAACGTCGGCAGCGCGCCGGCGGCCGCGCTCTGCGCAAACAGCGCGTTGCCGAGGTTGCCGAGCCGGTCCCCGATGCTGCTGCCGGTGTGCGACTGCAGGTTGGTGGCTGCATACCCGGGGTGGGCAGCGACCGCCAGCACGGGCGAGCCGGCGGCGGACAGGCGCCGCTGCAACTCCCTGGTGAAGAGCAGGTTGGCGAGCTTGGACTGCCCGTAGGCGGCCCAGCGGCGGTAGCGCCGCCGCTCCCAGTTGAGGTCGTCAAAGTCGATCCGGCCGAGGCGGTGCGCGCCAGATGCGACGGTCACGACCCGACCCCTCACCTGCGGCAAAAGCAGGTTGGTGAGCGCGAAGTGACCAAGGTGGTTGGTCCCGAACTGCAGCTCAAAGCCGTCCTTGGTGCGGCCGAGTGGCGGGGCCATCACACCGGCGTTGTTGATCAGCAGCTCAAGCTCCTCACCCCAGCCAGCGGCGAAGGCCCGGATCGAGTCGAGGTCGGCCAGGTCGAGCTCGCGAACCTCGGTCGCGCCGGGCATCTTCGCGGCCGCGGCACGACCCTTCTCGACGTTGCGCACGGCCAGCGTCACACGCGCGCCGGCCGCGGCCAGCACGGTTGCCGCGGCGGCGCCGATGCCGCTGTTGGCGCCGGTCACGATGACGTGCTTGCCGGTGATGTCGGGAACGTCTGCGGTGGTGAATGTGGCCATGGGTTGAATACTGACAGGCGCGGCGCGAGCGACCCCTGCGCGCGTCGAGGACGGGGCCTGCAGCGGGCTGTAACACACCCCCGATGACGGGGTATCACCAAAATGCGATCGTTTCGCCGGCGGGCGACAGCGGAGGCGTCGCGCGGTTCGCGCGTGCGCGACGCCGCCACGCAGGCGGCCCGGGAGAGCCAGCAGCGCGTCCGCGAGGCCGCGCGCGAGGTCGCCCACCAGGCGCCCGAGCGCGCCCAGCAGCTGCGCGCCGCCGCCGCTCAGCTGGATGTGCGCTGGGCCCGATCGCGACCGGCGCGCTTCATCCGTGAGCGCTTCATGCAGTTCGTGATGAACCCGATCCTCGATCACTACGCGGCACGGCGCGCGACCGGGGTGCAGCGCCTGACCGAGCTCGACGAGCCGTTCATCCTGGTCGCCAACCACTCAAGCCACATGGACACGCCGATCATCCTCTCGGCGCTCCCACGCCGCCTGCGCAAGCGCACGGCGGTGGCGGCCGCGGCAGATTACTTCTACCGAAACCGGCTGGTGGCCTGGCTTGTCTCGCTGCTGTTCAACACGGTCCCGATCGAGCGGATGGGCGGCGGCACCAAGGACTCAAGCCACCTCGACAAGCTGCTTGACGACGGCTGGAACCTGCTGCTCTACCCGGAAGGCACACGCTCGCGGGGCAGCGGCCTGGGGCGGGTGCGGCGTGGGGCGGCGGTGCTGGCCTCCCACCACAACCTGCCGATCGTGCCGATCCGCGTGAGCGGCACCGCCGCGGCGATGCCGCCCGGGGCCGTCTGGCCCAAGCGACTGCGCGGTCGCCTCTTCAGCCGTCGCCACCGCGTCGAGGTCGCCTTTGGTGAGCCGATCGAACCGCTCGCTGACACCGCCGCGCTGATCGAACGCGTGCAGCAGTTCTTTGAGTCCGGTGAGCCTGGGCCGTCGCTATCGCCCTACCGCCGCCGCCACGACAAAGACGACGACTGAGCCGCGCAGCGCGAGACGCCGTCTCAGCCGCGCACCTGCCGCGACCAGGCGTCGACGCCCACGGCGAGGATCATGATCGCCCCGAGCGTGATCTGCTCGTAGAGCGGGTTGAGGCTGAGCAGGCCGTAGCCGTTGCCGATCAGGGCGATCAGCAGCACACCCACGACCGTGCGCCAGACCGCGCCCTCCCCGCCGAGGATGCTGGTACCGCCCACGACGATGCCGGCCACCACCGTGAAGGTCAGGGTCGTGTTGTTGGTTGAGTTGCCGCTCAGCACGCGCGCCGAATCGAGCACCCCACCGAGCGCCGCGGCAGCGCCGCTGAGCGAGAAGGCGATGACCCGCACGAGGTTGACGCGCACGCCCGCAAAGCGGGCCGCCTCAGCATTGCCGCCCGCGGCGTAAACGTAGCGGCCGTAGGTGCTGCGCGCCAGCAGGAACCCGAGTGCCACGACGACGGCGAGCATCACCCAGGTGGACATGTTGACCCCCACGAACTGCGCCGTGGAGATCTGGGAGGCGCCCTGGTTGGAGATCAGCACGAGGTTGCCCGAGGTCACAAGCGACGCGAGCCCGGCGACGACGAACGACATCGCCAGTGTGGCGATCAGCGAGTTGATCCGGAAGACCGTCGAGATCACCCCGTTGGCGACACCGACGAGCGCACCTGCCAGAACCGCCGCGAGGATCGCAAACGCCGGATCCCAGCCGTTGGCGGCCAGCTCCGCAAAGACGACCGATGCGAGCCCGTAGGTGGCGCCGACGGAGAGGTCGATCCCGCCTGAGATCAAGACGAACGTGCCGGCCACCGCGATCACCAGCGTGGAGGCCTGCTGGTCGACGATGTTGAGCAGGTTGGTGGTGCTGAAGAACGGCGCTGAGCCGATCGAGAGCGCGACGAACAGCGCGACGAACGGAATCAGGATGCCCGCGCTGCGCCAGCGTACGCCCGGCGGCAGCAGTGCCGGCCGACCGCGCCCGGAGGGTGACACCGTCTCGGCCACCGCGCGCTGTTCCTGTTCGGTACTCATGCCGCCTGCCTGACCGCGGGTTCGGAGAAGGCCGCCGCGAGGATCGCCGACTCGCTGATCGCCTCGCCCACGAGCTCGGCGGCGATCCCGCCGCGGCGCATCACCAGCACGCGCTCGGCGAGCCCCAGGATCTCCTCGACCTCGGAGGAGATCAGCAGGATCGCGGTGCCCTCGGCCGCCAGCCCGACAAGCAGGTCATAGATCGCACGCTTGGCGCCCACGTCGACACCGCGCGTCGGCTCGTCGGCGATCAGCACACGTGGTTTGCACATCAGCATCCGGGCGAACAGGACCTTCTGCTGGTTGCCGCCGGAGAGCGTGCCGACGATCGACTCACCGCTCGCGCGCGTCAGCGCAACCCGCGACAGAAGCTCGCCGGCCGCCGCCCGTTCAGATCGTCGGTCGACGACCCCCAGACGGCTGTGACCACGCAGGCTGGAGAGCGAGACGTTCTCGACCGCCGAGCGGCTGTAGAGCAGGCCAAGCTCGCGCCGGGACTCGGGCACCATCGCCAGGCCGTGGCGCAGGCTCGCAAGCGGACCGGCCGCCCGCAGCGGCGCGCCGGCCAGCTCGACGCTGCCCGCCTGGCGGCGGTCGGCCCCGAAGATT
>JAJZID010000012.1 GCA_021810705.1 Actinomycetes bacterium | reverse complement strand
GCCGGCGGCGGGCTGGCTGGCGGCGGGCTGGCTGGCGGCGGGCTGGCTGGCGGCGGGCCGGCTGGCGGCGGGCCGGCTGACGAAGGCCCGACCGTTGGACACCCCGCCAGCAGACCAACAGCCGACCCCGGAGTCGCCGGCTCGCCGCATGGCCACGCTCGCGGCTGGAGCGTCGATCCGGTTGTACGCCGCGGGGCCGGTCAGGTGATCCAGCTGGCCACCGGTGTGCAGTGGGAGCGACTGGCGCCGCCGACACCACAGGACGTGGACTTCCTGCAGGTCGCCTACCACCCCGGCAGCGAGTCCTGTCCACCGGACTCCCTGATGCGCCACTCAGGGCACGAATACGGGCACATCATCTCCGGGCGCATGGGTGTGACGATCGGCTTTGACACCTACGAACTTGGGGCGGGCGACTCGATCGCCTTTGACTCGACCATGCCGCACCGTCTGTTCGCGATCGGAGCGGAAACGGTCGAGGCGATCTGGGTGGTCGTGGGGCGCCGCGGGTCAGCGCCCTGAACCGGGCGCCGGTGGGGCATCGGGCGCTGGCGCCGCTGTCTCCCGCCGCCGCGCGAGCCTGGCCGCCGCAGTAGCCTGCGAGCATGACTGTCGGTAGCTTTGCGGCGGTGCGATCCTCACGCGCGCTCGCTCTCGGCACTGGGGTGCGGATCGTCGCCTGTCCGCCGATCCTCGCGCTGCTGCTCGCGCACGACTGGACCGCCGCGGCAATCGTGTTCGTGATCGCCGCCGCGACCGACTTCATCGACGGGCGGCTCGCTCGCCACTGGGAGATGACCACCAAGCTCGGCGGCTTTCTGGACACCACCGCGGACAAGCTGCTGGTCTCGACAGCGCTGATCGGGCTGCTCGCGGTCCACCGTGCCTCAGCCTGGGTGGTGTTCGTGATCGTCGCGCGCGAGTTCACGCTCCTCGGTCTGCGCGCGGCCGTGGCGGCCGGCGGCGCGCAGCTCGAGACCTCGATGTTCGGCAAGTGGAAGGCGAGCCTGCAGTTTTTGGCGATCGCGCTGGCGATCGTGCGCCCGCAGGTGCTGATCGCGGGCGCCTACCTGGACCAGTGGCTGATGGTGCTCGCCGCCGTGGTCACCGTCTGGTCCGGGCTTGAGTATCTGCGCGGCTCGATCGACGCGCTGCGCAGCTGAAGATGGCGCGGGTATTCATCAGCGGCGCAAGCGGCCTGCTGGGCGGGGCCCTGCTCGAGGCGCTGGTCGCACGCGGCGATCAGGTGGTCGCGCTGGCGCGATCGCCCGCCAGCACGGAGGCGCTGCTCGCTCGTGGCGTCGAGGTGCGCCGTGGCGAGCTCACCGACGAGACGGCACTGGCTGATGCGATGGCAGGCTGCGAGCTGGCGTTCAACGTCGCCGGTGTCAACGCCTTCTGCGTGCGCGAGGCGACCGACATGATGCGCGCCAACGTGGACGGCGCCGTGGCGGCGGTGCGTGCCGCACACCGTGCCGGCATTCCCCGTCTGGTCCACACCTCCTCGGCGGTCACGCTCGGAGAGGCGCAGGGCGTGGTCGCCGACGAGTGGGTCGCGCACCGCGGCTGGTATCTGTCGCGCTACGAGCAGAGCAAGACGCTCGGTGAGCGGGCGGCCTTCGCCGCCGCCGCCGAGCTCGGCCAGGACCTCGTATGCGTCAACCCGTCCTCGGTGCAGGGACCCGGCCGGGCGGGCGGCACCGGCCGCTTCGTGATCGCCTTCCTGGACGGGCGGCTCAAGGTCTTCGTGGACACGTGGGTCAGCCTCGTGGACATCCAGGACTGTGTCGCCGGGCATCTGTTGGCGGCCGAGCACGGCGCCAGTGGTGAGCGCTACCTGCTCAACGGCATCCGCATGCAGATCACCGACCTGCTGGCGCTCGCCGCCGACACAGCCGGGATCACGGCCGCACCGCGCCTTTTGCCGCGGCGACTCGCGAGCGTCGGTGCAGGCGCCGCGGAGCTGGCGTTTCGCGCCCGCGGCAAACACCCGCCGGTCTGTCGCGAGATGGTCAGAACCCTGCTGCACGGTCACCGCTATGACGGCTCGCGCGCGCAGCGCGAGCTCGGCCTGCGCTACACGGACCCGGCACAGACGCTGCGGCGCACCGTCGACTGGGCGCGTGCGGAGGGGCTGCTGCGCGCTGCGCCCTGAACGTGGCGGGCTAACGCTGGCGGTTGCTGCGACGGCGCAGATGCCGCGCCACGTAGAGCACGAGCAGCACACCCACCGCGCTCGCGAAATACAGGTCGTAACGCAGCGCGGTGTGGTAGATCGAGGTGATGTGGCTACCGGAGAAGTAGCCGACGCTGACCCACACAGCCACCCACAGAAGCGCACCCAGGGCGTTGAAGGCAACGAACCTGGCCCAGTGCATCGCGGTCGTGCCGGCGATGATGCCGTTGGCCTGGCGCAGCCCTTCGACGAAGCGTGCGACCACGATCACGCTGGCGCCGCGGCGCTCGAAGAACGCGGTCACGCGGTCGAGCCGCTCAGGTGTCAGCAGCACGTAACGGCCGTAGCGATCAACCAGCAGGCGGCCGCCGAAGCGGCCGATCGCAAAGCCGATGTTGTCGCCGATCACGGCACCCCAAAAGGCGAGCAGGCCGACCAGCCAGACGTTCAGCCGCCCGCTGCCTGCGTAGACCGCAGCCAGGATCAACACCGTCTCGCCGGGCACCGGCACACCGAAGTCCTCCAGCAGGACGAGGCCGACGACGGCGAGGTAGCCGTAGCTTGCAAGCAGCGGCTCAAGCGTGTGCAGAACGCCCGGTAGTTCCGGCACGGGGGCGTGCATCAGCGCGGCGGGCTCAGAGGACTTCCTCGCTCGACGCGGCCGCTTCCCGCAGTGAGCTGGCTCGCCGCAGGTCGGCGAAGGACACGCCCTCGACCAGCAGCGACGGCAGCCCGAGCGCCGTAGCGCAGAGGATCTCGATCGCCTGCAGCACCAGGCCGTAGGCCAGACCCGTGCTGGCACGGATCCCAAGCGGCGCCAACACGCCGATGCAGGCGGCCTGAAAGACGCCGACGTTCGAGGGGGTCAGCGGCAGCACGGCGGTGACGTTGACGGCGAACAGAACCGCCGCCGCGGTGGCGATCCCGGCACGGTGCTGCAGTCCGAAGGCCAGGAGCACCGCGTAGCAGAGGCCGGTCTGCATCGTCCAGCCAAACAGCTGGCTGCCAACCGAGTGGGCGGTGGTCCGCAAGCGGCGGAACACGGCTAGGCCGCTGCTCACCTCGCCAAGCCGCCGCGCCAGCCAGGCGAGCAGCCGGCCGAGCGGACCGCGCTGCACGCTCGTGAAGCTTGCGGCCAGCTTCGGACCGAGCATCAGCGCCACGAGAATCACCGCCGGCACGCCGGCGATGGCGGCGATGGCGATCGTGTTGGCGCCCGGGATGGCGCCGCCGCCGAGCGCCACGGCAGCGAGGATCAGAAGCGCCAGCACGTTCAGCAGGCTCTGCGATACCAGCGTCCCCACCACGACCGCGAGCGTCTGCCTGGCACCGCCGGTGCGACGCGCGATCAGCCAGGCCCGCAGCGCCTCACCCAGCCGCCCCGGCGCGACCGTGGAGCCGAACATGCCGACCAGCAGCACGCGGGTGACGAACGGTCTGCTGACGCTGCCCTTCCCGAGCGCGGCGCTGAGCACCGTGAACCACGACTCGGCACGCGCCAGGTAGGTGACGCACATCAGCGCGAAGCCCACAACCAGCCAGCCGACACGCACGCGCCCGAGGTCGTTGCCGACCTGGCCGAGATCGATCTTGGAGACACCCAGCACGACGAGCGCTGCCAGTACGGCCAGCCCCAGCGTCCAGGCGGCCAGCCGCCGCACTGAGTTCACGCAACCTCGCGCTGCTCGTCGTAGCGATCCGACGCGCCGGCGAGTGCCGCAAACGCTGCCTGACGCCGCTCGCTCACAGCCGCATACCAGCCGCGCAACGTCTCGGTGGCACTCTGCCAACTGGCCTTTGCGACCACCTGGCGAGCCTCCGCCGCCATCCGCGCACGCAGCTCCGGGTCCCCGCTGAGCTGGGTGACGGCGGCACGCAGCGCGCCGAGGGCCGCGGCGTCATACACAAGGCCGTCAACCCCGTCGCGGATCAGCTCGCGCGCAACGGGACCGTCGGCCGCGATCACGGGCAGGCCCGAAGCGTGCGCCTCCAGCGTCACCAGGCCAAGCGTCTCGGTCTCCGAGGGCAAGACGAACGCGTCGGCGGAGGCGTAGGCACGGGCCAGGTCATCGCCGTGCAGGAACCCGAGGAAGGTCGTGTTGGTGCCTGCGAACTCACGCTCGAGCCGCGTGCGCATCGGGCCATCGCCGACGATCGCGAGCGCCACCCGGTCCTGGTCGCGCACGGCGTCGAGCAGCCGGTCGACGGTCTTCTCCTTGGCCAGGCGGCCGACGAAGATCAGCACGAAACGCTCGGGCTGGCCACCCGAAAGCCGCCAGCGCCAGTCGGGGTCCGCCCGATCAGGGTGAAAGCGCTCCGATTCGATCCCGTAGGGCCACAGCTGGAGGCGCTCGATCCCGTGGCGGCGCAGCGTGTCAAGCGTCGCCTGCGAGGTGCACAGGTTGAGGTCCGCGCGGTTGTGCAGCGCACGGATGTACCGCCAGCCCACCCCCTCCAGCCAGCCAAAGCGGTAGAGCCGGGCGTAGGTGGGCAGGTGGGCGTGGTAGGAGGCGACCACGGGCCAGTCGCGGCGGCGTGAGATCGCAACGGCGCCGGCGCCGAGCAGCACCGGGTTGATCACGTGCACTACGTCCGGCTCATGCTGCTCCAGCGCGCGCATCAGTGAAGGCCCAGGCAGCGCCACGCGCTTGGGCGGGTAGCCATCGCCGTCGGGGTAGAGCGGCATGCGCATCTCCCGCACGCCGACGACGGGCACACCCGCATAGCTGTCGGGGCCGCCTGCGGGCGCGATCATGAGCACGTCGTCACCCGCTCGCGCGAGCTCTTCGAGCGTCCGCTGCAGCCGCGTGACGACACCGTCGACGGCGGGCAGGAAAACTTCGCTGACTATCGCTATGCGCATCGCCCAATCCGCCTTATAGCGGATGCTAGTCGGCGTATCCGAATATGAGGGTCTGTCAGGTCCCGGGCGGCTCTCATCTGCAACGACACAGACTTTACGCGGCGGCGAGCACAAGCCTGGCGTCCGGCACGCCAACTAGCTTTGCTTGCGATGCAGAGTTCGGCCGCACGCAGCGTAAAAGACATGGAGCTGGAGCTGCGCGCGCTGATCGCGACCGTGAAGACACCGGCCCTGGCGACGCTGCTCGAGCGAACGCTCGGCAGCGACTCGCCGACCTGGAAGCACTATCGCGATGCGCCGGCCGCCAAGCGCTACCACCATGCCTACCGCCACGGTCTGCTGGAGCACAGCCTCTCCGTGGCCGCGGCGGTCAGCGCGCTGGCTGAGATCTTCCCCGGGATCGACCGGGAGCTCGCGTTGACGGGCGCCCTGCTGCACGACCTCGGCAAGCTCGACACCTACAGGCGGCTGGGGGCGGAGATCGAGATGACCGACGTGGGTCGCCTGCACGGCGAGATCGCGCTCGGCTACGCACGCGTGCGCGATGAGATCGCCGCGATCGACGGGTTCCCGACCGAGCTTGCGCAGGCGCTTTTGCACATCATCCTGAGCCACCACGGCGCGCTCGCCCACGGCTCGCCGGTGGTTCCCTGCACGCGCGAGGCAACGCTCGTGCACATGGCCGACAACCTGGGCTCCAAGCTCGGCAGCTTCGACCGGGTGCAGGACGCCCTGGAGGCGGGCGCCAAGTGGTCGGGCTACGACAACGGTCTGGGAGCGGTGGCCTTCTTCGGCGCCGCTGACGCCGGCTCCGAGCCGGTTGACGCGCGTCTGGCCGCCTGAGCCTCCAGGCCTCGGAGCCTCCAGGCCTCTGAGCCTCCAGGCCTCGCTAAAGACGCAAATTGCGGGCGCATACCGAACCCCTCGCACACCGTCCAGCGGCCGCGTTTAAAGTGGACCTGCATGGCCAAGGACACCGAGAAGCTGATCCGCCAACTGTCCCTGATCTCATACCTGATGGCAGAGCGGCGGCCGGTGACCGCGCCAGAGATCCGCCGCGACGTGGAGGGCTACAGCGTGATGAACGAGGACGCGTTCGCGCGGCGCTTCTACGCGGACCGCTCCGAGCTCGAGGCGCTCGGGATCGTGCTGGCCGTCGACAAGCCCCAGGACGGCCTGGTCGAGCAGGAGCAGTACTCGCTGGCACCGGAAAACTTCCATCTGCCGCCGATCGAGTTCGACGACGCCGAGCTCGCGGCGCTGTGGACGGCGCTCTATCTGCTGGACGGGAAGTTCGCCTACGCGGAGCCGCTGCGCCTGGCGCTGCAGCAGATCTCCTGGGGGCGGCCGAGCCCGCTTGACTCGCCGGTGCAGCGGACGGTCGCGCTCGGCATCACCGGCGCCGCCGACGGTCACGAGGTCTCCCAGCGCCTGGCCAAGATCGAGACCGCCATCTTCCGGCGCAAGACGATCCTCTTCGAGTACTACACGATGGCGCGCGACGCACTCGAGCGTCGCCGTGTTGACCCCTACCAACTGCTCTATCAGGGCGGCCAGTTCTACCTCGTGGGCCGCTCGCACGAACGCGACGCGATCCGCGTCTTTCGGCTCTCGCGCATGCAGGGCAAGGTCGGTTACGCGACCAAGGCCGAGCACGACTTCGGGCGGCCCGCGGACTTCGACCCGCGCGCCTACGCCGATCGCATCTCCTGGCAGTTCGGCGAGCCGGTGGCCAGCGCCGAGATCTGGATCTCCAGCCGGATCGCCTGGCAGGTGCAGCGCCACTTCGGTCGCTACGGGGAGCTGCGCCCCGCGCCCGAGAGCGAGGACTTCATCTTCACCACCGCCTACGCGGACTCGCGACAGCTGATCGCCTGGGTGCTCGGTCTGGGCGAGAACGCCCGCCTGAGCGCCCCGGCGCAGCTGGTCGCCGAGCTGCGCGAGCGCGTGCAGACGCTGATCGCACGCCACAGCGGCGATCCGGAAGAGCTGGGCCTGACGCGCGATCATGTGGCGCTGAGCGAGCCCAGAGAGTCCTCCGCGCCAGCGGGCGCGGAGGACGACCAACCCGAAGAGCCGTCCGAGGCGGGCGGTGCCGAGACGGTGATCCGGCCCGAGCGCTTCGCACGGCTGGTGACGCTGGCGAGCATCCTGATCGACGCCGGCCGGCGTGGTCAAAGGCTTGAGGCGGCGGAGCTGCGCGAACGGCTGGGCCTCTCCGCACAGGAGCTCACGGAGGACATCGGCGTGCTGAACGTGGTCAACTTCGGCGCTGGCACCTACGTGCTCTACGCGGAGATCCTGCCTGACGGCAGCGTCGAGGTGGACCCTGAGCCTTACGGCGACGCGTTCGCACGGCCCGCACGGCTTTTGCCCGTGGAGGCCAAGGCGCTGATCGCCGCGATCGACCTGATCGGCGAGCACATTCCGGCGGGATCACTTGAGTCGGTGCGAGGCAAGGTGGTGGCGGCGCTGGGCGAGGATCCGGCACAGGAGGGCCTGCAGATTGCCCCGGTGGGCGGCGATGACCACGAGATCGCCGCGGCGGCGCGGGAGGCGATCACGCGCGGACGCCTGCTCTCACTCGAGTACTACAAGGAGAACGAGGGGCAGCTGGTCACCCGGGTCGTCGAGCCCTACCAGCTGGTCAACGGCCGCGAAGGTTGGTATGTGGCCAGCTACGACCCGGCGCGACACGGCGTGCGCCACTTCCGCCTGGACCGGATCAAGTCCGCGCAGGTCACGCAGACGGCCTTTGAGCCACGCGGTGGGATCGACTTCTCCACGGGCGTCGACGGCTGGCTGCGAACCGGCGAGGTGCCGGCCTCGAGCCGTGCGCACGTCTGGATCTCGCCGCAACGGGCCCGCTGGGTGCGGGAGGAACGCACCGTGATCAGCCAAGGCACGGACGGCTCGATCGTGGTGGACTTCGGCTACGCCGGCATCGACTGGCTGGTGCGCAACGTGCTCAAGGAGGCCGGTGACGCGGTCGTGCTGGAGCCGGCATCCGCGCGCGAGGCGGTGCGAGCCGCCGCAGTCGAGGTAGAGTCTGCCGTTCCGGCATGATCCAGATCGGGGCGAAGCGTTGAAGGGTGTGGTGCTAGCGGGCGGCAAGGCCACGCGCCTGCGTCCGTTGACGAAGGTGACCAACAAGCACCTGCTGCCGATCTACGACAGGCCGCTCATCTACTACCCGCTGCAGGCGATGGCCCGGGCGGGGGTGCAGGACGTGCTGGTGATCACCAACCCCGAGCACGCCGGACACTTCATCCAGCTGCTCGGCTCCGGGCGCGAGTTCGGGCTCAAGCTCGCCTACGAGCTGCAGGAGGAGGCGGGCGGGCTGGCCCAGGCGGTGTCGCTTGCCGCATCGTTTGTCGGCAACGACCGCATGCTCGTGCTGCTCGGCGACAACATCTTCACCGACGACCTGCGGCCCGCCGTCGAGCGCTTCTCAGCCCAGGCGAGCGGCGCGGTGATCTTCGGTGTGCAGACAAAACATCCCGAGCAGTACGGAGTGATCGAGATGCAGGGGGAGCGGGTGATCGGCATCGAGGAGAAGCCCGCCGCGCCGAGGTCCAACCTGATCCAGACCGGCATCTACATGTATGACACAGAGGTGTGGTCGCACCTGCGGGGCCTCGAGCCCTCAGCGCGGGGAGAGCTCGAGATCACCGACCTCAACAACATCTATGTGACCGCCGGCACGATGCGCTGCGAAACGCTCGAGGGCTACTGGATCGACGCCGGCACCTCCCACGACGAACTGCTGGCGGCCAACGTCGAGGTCGCCAGACTGCGCCGCCAGGGTGAGATTTGAGCAGCATGACCGCGGGCCAGCTCCGGCTTCGCTGACGCGCTGCCAGCGGTCAGCTGACCAGCAGCAGCACAAGCTTGCGTGGCCCGTGCACACCCTCGACACGGGTCAACTCGATGTCCGAGCTGGCCGACGGGCCTGAGACGAGCGTGATCGGCGCCCCGCTGCTGCGGACCGCAGCGGCCACGCGCGCCAGGCCCTCGGGCACCGTCTCCACAACCTGCTCTGCCCGGATCACGCAGATGTGCGTGTCCGGGATCAGCGACAGCAGCCGCCGTCCCGAGCTGCCATCGCCGTCGAGCAGGACCGTCCCGGTGCGGGCGATCGCCGCGGCGGCGCCGGTCAGTGCCGCGTCGACACGGTCAAGCTCACGCGCCGCCAGACCCTGATCCTCGACCACATCGACTCCGCTCGGTCGCCAGTGCGCCGGCAGCGCCGGCGGCACGACGAGCCGGCCCAGGCCGAGCTCGTCGCAGACCTGTGCCACGGCCACGCCCACGGACGGCTCGCTGGCGAGCTGAAGCGTCGCGCGGTACTCGCGCACGCGCTGGGCGAACAGGTCGAGCAGCTCAGCGCGTGTCTGCGAGCCGCGGCGCTCATAGGCCCGCGGCAGCGGCGGCGCGAAGGTCAGCTCGGCGGCGGGCACATCGGCCAGCGCCGCCCTGATCCGGCCGAGGATCACCTCGCGCGCAGCGCTCATCTACCCCGCCCCCACCATTCCCGGAAGCTCTGGGCCGCCAGCGCCGGCAGGTCACGCGCGTCCGTCCAGCCCGCCAGGGGGCCGGGCAGGCGGGCGCGAATCATCCCCCGGCGCGCCAGCGGCGCCTGGAGCAGGCGGCCGACCCGCTGCGCGCGCTCATAGAGCTGGCGGTGGCCGAACAGCACCGCCAGCAGCCGCATCGCCACGGCCTCGCGGGTACGTGGCCCCTCGGCGCCGACAACCTGCTGGCGCAGGTGGAGCAGCACCTCCGGAATGTTGATCTTGACCGGGCAGGCCTCGTAGCAGGCGCCGCAGAGGCTCGAGGCATACGGCAGCGTTGGAGCGTTGCGCACCCCGACGAGCAACGGCGTGAGGATCGCGCCGATCGGGCCCGAATAGGTTGAGCCGTAGGCATGCCCGCCGGTGCGCTCATACACCGGACAGACGTTCAGGCACGCCGAGCAGCGGATGCAGCGCAGCGCCTGTCGGCCGACCTCATCCGCGAGCACGCTGGTGCGGCCGTTGTCGATCAGCACCAGATGGAACTCCTGCGGCCCGTCGCCGGGACGCACACCGGTCCACAGCGAGGTGTAGGGATTCATCCGCTCGGCGGTGGCCGAGCGCGGCAGCAGTTGCAGATAGACCTCGAGGTCCTCCCAGGTGGGGATCAGCTTCTCGATCCCCATCACCGTGATCAGCACGTCGGGAAGCGTGGTGCACATGCGCGCGTTGCCCTCCGACTCGACCACGGCGACGGTCCCGGTCTCGGCCACCGCGAAGTTCGCGCCGCTGATCCCGACGCCGGCCGCGAGGAAGCGCTCGCGCAGATGCAGCCGCGCCACCTCGGCGAGCGCGCGCGGATCGTCGCTCAGATCGGCCGGCGCCTGCGGCAGGCTGCGCAGAAACAGCTCGCGCACCTCGGCGCGGTTCTTGTGAATCGCCGGCACCAGGATGTGTGACGGCGTCTCGCCCGCGAGCTGGATGATCAGCTGCGCCAGGTCGGTCTCGAGCGCGTGGATACCGTGGCGCGCCAGCGCCGCGTTGAGCCTGGTCTCCTCGGTGGTCAGCGACTTTGCCTTGACCACCTCGCGGGCGCCGTGCGCGCGCACCAGATCGGCGACGATGCGATTGCACTCATCGCCGTCGCGCGCCCAGTGGACCGTGCCCCCGGCCCTGGTGACAGATGCCTCCAGCTCGAGCAGATGGCTGTCCAGGTGGCGCAGAGTCCGCTCCTTGATTGCGCGCCCCGACTCCCGCAACGCCTGCCAGTCGTCCACCTCGGCCACGGCTGCGTCACGCTTTTCGCGGATCGTGTGTGTGGCGTGGCGCAGGTTGGCGCGCAGCTGAGTGTCGGCCAGCGCAAGCCGCGCGGCGGCCGGAAACGGCGAAAGCGGCGGATGCTCCATGTCGTGGCTCATCGCGAAGCTCCGGCACTGCCGCTTGGCGACCCGCCGGCAGCGTGCTGCTCACGTGACGCGAGGATCTCCGCAAGGTGCATGGTCCGCACGCCCGCGCGCTGACGGGAGAGGGCACCGCCGATCTGCATCAGGCAGGAGCTATCGGTGGCGGTGCACACCTCCGCGCCGCTGTCGAGGATCGCGCGCAGCTTGTCGGTGAGCATCGCCACCGAGGTGTCGGCGTTCTTTACGGCGAAGGTGCCACCGAAGCCGCAGCACTCGGAGGCGCCCGGCAGCTCCACCAGATCGATGCCGCGAACAGCGCGCAGCAGGTTGAGCGGCCGCTCGCCCAGTTCCAGCATGCGCAGTCCATGGCAGCTCGGGTGATAGGTGACGCGGTGTGGGAAGTAGGCGCCCACGTCCGTCGTGCCCAGCCGGTCGACGAGCAGCTCGGTCAGCTCGAGCACCCGCGGCGTCAGCTCCGCCACGGCGTCAATCAGGCCCTGGTCACCGGACAGCGCGGCCAGCCGCGGATAGTGGCCCCGCACCATCGCCACACACGAGGCCGACGGCGAAACGACCAGCTCGCTTGGGGCGAAGGTCTCGACAAACCGCCGGGCCAGCCGCGCCGCCTCAGGGCCGTAGCCGGTGTTGAAATGCAGCTGACCGCAGCAGGTCTGCGTGGCGGGAAACTCGACGGTCACACCCAGTCGCTCAAGCACCTCCACAACCGCGCGCCCGACGCTCGGGTAGAGCGTGTCGGCCAGGCAGGTGATGAACAGCGAGACTCTCAGAGCCGCTTCTCGCCGAAGTAGGTGGCTGCCGGGTTTGCGTTGTAGTTGGCGATCGGCACAAACCCCGCCGACTCGTACAGGTGGACGGCTGCGACCTGCCGCGCGTCCGTGTCCAGACGCGCGCTGCGGTAGCCGAGTGCCCGCGCACGGCGTTCGAGCTCGCCCAGCAGCAGGCGGCCAACACCGCGGCCGCGGGCCTCGGGCACCACATACATGCGCTTGAACTCGCAGATCAGCGGTTGCAGGCGCTTGATCGCTCCGCAGCAGACCGCGAGACCGTTCTCGTAGCCCACGATGAAGCGGCCGTGCGGCGGGCCCAGCTCTGTCGGACCGGCCTTGGGCATGCCGTCGCCGAGCATGTCCAAGCCCGGGTAGATGCCCTCGACCTCCGCCCGCATCGCGCCCTCCAGACGGGCGCCGTCACCGTCATCGACCCGCCCGTCACGAAACTCGATCACACCCGAACATGCTAAAGATCCATGCCAGGGATGGACGACGCGCAACTGGAAGACCGGGTGCACGAGTGCGGCCAGCGCCTCGCGGCCGGGCTGGGGAGCGCTGACGCCAGCGGCCTGCGTCACCCGCTGGCGATTGGGGAGCGCCGGATGATGAGGTCGCTGATCGCCGACCCGCGGCTGCGCGCGGCGCTGTTTCGCTTCGTGGACGTGCGCCCCGCCTGCCAGAGCCGAACCGAGCTGGTTCGGCATCTGAGCGAGTTCCTGGAGGAGGCCGGCGCGGGCTCTGAGAATGCGCGGCGGCTCGCGCGGCTGACGAGCCGGCGCGGGCTAACACTGCCGACGGCAGGCGCGGCCGGACTCGGCGTCGCCTCCATGGCCCACCGCTTCATCGCGGGCGAGGACGCACAGGCCGCCGCCTCCGAGCTCACCTCACTGTGGGAGCAGGGGCGCTGTGTGACGCTCGACCTGCTTGGCGAGGCGACCCTGACCGAGCCTGAGGGCGAGCGCTACGCACAGCGCTGCACGCAGACGCTGCGCGCGCTTGGGCAGATGAGCGCCGGTTGGGCGCCGAACCAGCTCCTGGAGCACGACGGCCTCGGGCCGCTGCCCCGCGCGAATCTGAGCGTCAAGGTCTCGGCGCTGACGCCGCACCTGCGTGCCAATGCGCCAGAGCGCGCGCTCAGTGCCGCCCGGGACCGGCTGCTTGAGCTGCTGCGTCTGGCGCGTGATCTGGGCGCCCACCTGCACGTGGACATGGAGTCGCTTGACACCCGCGAGAGCATCACCGAGCTGTTCCTCGAGCTGCTGGCGCTTGACGAGTTCGCCGACGGACCCTCAGCGGGAATCGTCCTTCAGGCCTACCTCACCGACTCCGAGGAGCAGCTCGAGCTGCTGCTCGGCTGGCTTGAGCAGCACCCGCGCGGCGCGCCCTTCACGATCCGCCTGGTGAAGGGCGCCTACTGGGACCACGAGGTGGTGCTCGCCGCGCAGCACGGCTGGCGCGCACCGGTGTTCACGGACCGCCGCTCCTGCGACCGTCACTACGAGCACCTGACCAGACGGTTGCTTGACGCACGCGCGGGCGGTCTGGCATTGCGGCCGGCGATCGCCTCGCACAACCTGCGCTCGCTGGCGCACGCGATCGCCTACAGCGACGCGCTGGGACTGGCGCCGGACGCACTCGAGCTGCAGGTGCTGCGCGGGTTGGGCGACGACACCGCCGCGGCGATCGCCGCCTACGGCCGACGTGTGCGGGTCTACTGCCCCGTCGGTGACCTGGTCGCCGGCATGGCCTACCTGGTCAGGCGGCTTTTGGAGAACACCTCTAACGACTCGTTCCTCGCCGCGCAGACGACGGGCGCGGACATCAACCTGTTACTGGAGAGACCGTGAGCACTGAGAACACATTCCGCAACGAGCCAGCGCTCGAGTTCCGCCGTGAGCCGGTGCGCGCGCAGGCACTGCGCGCGCTGGCCGAGCTGCGAACCAAGCTGCCGCTGCGGATCGGCGCGGCGAACGGAGCCGCGGCCGGCGGCGAGCTGCTCTCATACAACCCGGCAAACCCGGCTGAGCTGATCGCCGTGGCGCCGGCCGGGACCGCCGCGGACGCGCGTGCCGCGCTCGTGCGCGCCGACTCCGCCTTTGAGTCCTGGAGCGCACTGGATGCAGGCACACGGGCAGCTACGCTCCAGCGCGCGGCCGGGCTGCTGCGCGAGCGGCGCCTCGAGCTCACGGCACTGGAGGTCCTGGAGGCCGGCAAGCCCTGGCCGGAGGCCGACGCCGATGTCTGTGAGGCGATCGACTTCCTCGAGTACTACGCCCTGGGGGCGCTGGCGCTCGACCGGGGGCGCCTGCTGCCGCAGCTCCCGGGCGAGCGCAACACACTGCGCTACTACCCGCGCGGACCACACGCGGTGATCGCACCCTGGAACTTTCCCATGGCGATCCCGGCCGGCATGGTCTCCGCGGCGCTGGTCACCGGCAACACCGTGGTCTTCAAGCCGGCGGAGCAGACACCCGCCTGTGGACACGCGCTGGTGCAGGCGCTGCACAGCGCCGGTGTGCCCGAGGATGCACTGGTGCTGCTGACCGGCGCCGATGAGCCCGCCCGCGAGCTGGTGGCCCACCCACTGGTGCACGGGATCGCATTCACCGGCTCCTGCGCCGCCGGCCAGCACATCATCCACGCCGCCGCGCAAGCGCAGCCGGGGCAGCGTCACGTCAAGCGCGTGATCGCCGAGATGGGCGGCAAGAACTGCATCATCGTCGACGCCGACGCGGACCTCGACGACGCCGTGCCGGCGATCATCAAGAGCGCCTTTGGCTTCGCCGGCCAGAAGTGCTCGGCCGCGGCGCGGGTGCTGGTCTGCGAGCAGATCGCCGACGCGCTCAACGAGCGCCTGGCGGGCGCCATCCGGGCGCTGCGGGTCGGGCCGGCCGAGGACTTCGCCAGCGACCTGGCGACGGTGATCGACGCCGAGGCGCTGGCCCGCATCAACGCGTTTCTCGACGGCGCCGAGCACGAGCCGCGCGTGCAGGCCGATATCCCGGTCGGAACCGGTGGTCACTATGTGCCGCCGACGCTGTTTGTCGACTTGCCACCGAGCTCGCGGATCGTTCGCGAGGAGGTCTTCGGCCCGGTGCTCTCCTGTGAGCGGGTCGCGAGCGTCGAGGCGGCCGTCAGGATCGTCAGGGAGGGCGACTTCGGCCTCACGGGTGGCCTGTTCAGCCGCAGCCCGCAGACGATCGAGTACGTCAGCAGGCTGGGGATCGTCGGCAACCTGTATGTGAACCGGGAGATCACCGGGGCGATGGTCGGCCGTCACCCGTTCGGCGGCGGACGGCTGTCGGGCACCGGCCCCAAGGCCGGCGGCCCCGACTATCTGCTGACGTTCGTCGAGGCGCGCAGCGTCAGCGAGAACACCGTGCGCCACGGCCTTGTGATCTGAGGGCGCGCGGCCCGCTGGCCGCGCGCCCCGCCTACCGCGCGCCCGCCGCGGCTCAGCGGGGCGCGCCCAGGAAGTCCCGGATGTCGGCCTCGCTGAACGTCGAGCCGGGGAAGCGCGCAAGCCGGTTGAGCGGCACCGTCTCGAGCATCTTGCCCAGGTGCGTGCCGATCACCCGCTCCCCGAGCGGCGAGCGGCGCAGCTGATCGAGCAGCCACTGCGACGCGACCGGATCGGCGAGGAACTCACCGAAGGTCGAGTCAGCCGCCAGCGGCGCCGCGACCTCGCCGCCTTCAAGCTTCACCGTCGCGGTCAGGCGGATGTCGCGGCTTGAGGCTCCGACGCGCAGCTCAAACTCGCCGCCCTCCACAACCCACTCGTGCCGCGCGCCGTGCCAGTAGGCAAACGCGCGCGCGTCCAGCGTGATCGTCACCTCCCGGCGCTCACCCGGCGCAAGCGACACCTTGGCAAAGCCACGCAGCTCCTGCAGCGGGCGGTAGACGCTCGCCACCGGGTCGGCCACGTAGAGCTGAACCACCTCGGCACCGGCACGCGCGCCCGTGTTGGTCACCATCACGCTCACCTCCACGCGCGGCGCCGGGCCGTCGTCGGTGATCACAGCGCGCAGCTGTGAGTACTCAAACGACGTGTAGGAGAGTCCGTGGCCGAACGGATAGGAGACCTCGAGCTCGTGCGCGTCATACCAGCGGTAGCCGATCAAAAGGCCCTCGCCGTAGCGCACCTCGTGGTTCTCGCCGGGGAAGTTGCCGACCGTCGGGTTGTCCGCGAGCTTGCGCGGGATCGTCTCGGCGAGCCGGCCGGACGGGGAGACGCGGCCGAGCAGCAGGTCGGCGAGCGCCCCACCCCCAGCCTGGCCGAGCAGCCAGCCTTCGAGGATCGCGCGCGCATGCTGCTCGAGCGGGTCCGTGCGCACAGCCGCCCCGTTTGAGAGCACCACCACCACGTTGGCGTTGGCTGCCGCGACCGCCGCCAGCAAATCGAGCTGTGGCGCCGGCAGGTCCATGTGCTCACGGTCCCAGCCCTCTGATTCATACGACGGCGGCAGCCCCAGGAACACGAGCGCCACCTCAGCCTGCGCCGCCGCCCGTGCAGCCTCCTCGACCAGCGAAGGGTCTCCGGCCGGCGCCTCGATCTCAAAGCCGGGTGCGAAGAGGACCTCACGCCGCCCGTCAAGCGCAACCCGCAGCGAATCCAGGGCGCTGTCAAGCCGTGTCGGGTTCACCTGGGAGGATCCCGCCCCCTGAAAACGTGGTGTGCGCGCGAACTCGCCGATCACCGCCACTGCACCGCCGCGCTCCGGATCCAGCGGTAGCAGGCCGCTCTGGTTCTTGAGCAGCACGGCGCTGGCGGCTGCCGCCTCGCGCGCGAGCGCGTGGTGTGCCTCGAAGTCAAAGCTCGCAAGTGGCTCACGCTCGCCGGCCCGCGCCACCAGCTCGAGCACACGCCGCGCCGCGAGGTCCACCTGCTCCTCGCTCAACTTGCCGCTCGCGACCGCGTCGATTACCGCCTGCGTGCCAACACCGCCGGAGGAGGGCATCTCGAGGTCGCAGCCGGCTCTCAGCGCGGCCACACGATCGTCGACCGCCCCCCAGTCGGAGACGACCAGCCCCTCAAAGCCCCACTCGTCGCGCAGCACTTCGTCGAGCAGCCAGTGGTGCTCGCTGGCGTAGACGCCGTTGATGCGGTTGTACGAGCTCATCACGGTCCATGGCTGGCGCTCGGTGACCACGCGCTCAAACGCCGCCAGGTAGATCTCGCGCAGTGTGCGCTCGTCAACCTGCGCCGAGACCCGCAGCCGGTCGGCCTCCTGGTTGTTGGCGGCGAAGTGCTTGAGCGAGGTGCCGACACCGTGGCTCTGCACGCCCCCGACCCAGGCCGAGGCGAGCACGCCGGCCAACAGCGGATCCTCAGAGAAGTACTCGAAGTTGCGCCCGCACAGCGGCGAGCGCTTCATGTTCACCCCGGGCCCGAGCAGCACCGAGACACCGGCCACCCGGCACTCGCGCCCGAGCGCGTCCCCGACACGACCGACCAGCCGCTCATCCCACGACGAGGCGAGCCCCGCGGCCGGCGGGAAGCAGGTCGCCTGCTCGGAGTGCTCGATCGACACGTCATCGGAGGCCGCGACCTTGCGCAGCCCGTGCGGCCCATCGGAGACCAGGATCCGCGGGATCCCCAGGCGCTCAACCGCCTCGGTGTGCCAGGAGTCCGAGCCGTCGAGCAGCGCCGCCTTCTCTGCCAGTGTCAGCTCCGCCAGTACGGCCGAGGTATCAAAACCGACCTGCGTGTCCATCACACTCCGTTCGCCGCTCTACAAGACCCTGAAACCTCCCCCGGGCGGCCACGTTACTGCAGTAACGCGTTTCAGCAAATGACGCGCCGTTGCAGGCCCGCCGGCCCTTACCAGCCGTAGTGGGCGGGCTTGTAATAGCTGAGGTCGGCGGCCAGCTGCGAAACGCCGCCCTCGATCTCAAAGCGCGGCAGCAGGTAGGGCTCGGTGCGGAACGCATAGGCGTGCCCCTCCGTTACCGCGGCCGTGTAGCCGGCGCGCTTGACCGCATCGATCACAGCGGTGTCATACTCGCTTGACGGGTAGCAGAACATGTTCACCGGAATGTGGAAGGTCTTCTGCAGGTACACCCGCGAGTCGTGCACCTGCGCCCACAGCTCCGCCGGTGTCGCGGTGACAAGATCGGGGTGTGTGAGTGAGTGGGAGTCAACCTCCCAGCCCCGGTGGATCACCGGCCAGATGTAACTCGGCGGCAGGTGGTTTTCGGTGATCTCGTCGAGCACGCCGGGCCAGCCGTACTTGGCCAGGACGTGCGGCGCGAAGCGCACCTGCTCCGGGTAGCCGTTGTCAAAGGTGATGACGATCGGCTTGGCGGGCAGGGTGCCGCCGTGATACCAGGCACTCAGCACCTCGTCCAGGGTGACCGCCTGGTAGCCGTTGTGATACAGCCAGGCCATCTCCGCCTTGAAGTTGCCGTAGGACACGTAGAGCAGCGGGAACGGGGCCCCCGGCGGTGGCGGCCCGAGCGCGTGGTAGACGAGGATCGGCACCGGGCCGGTGTACTTGCGCCACCCCGGTTGCGGCGTCGCGTTGCGCACGAACTCCGGGTGGGCCACGGCCCGCTTGACGGGCTTCTTCTTGACACTGCGCGCCTGGCGGCTCGGCGCAACGAGCGCCTTGCTCGCCGTTTGGGCGCGACCCCCGGACAGGTCTGAGACGGCGATCACAGCCACGACCACGGCAGCCACCACGAGCACCGCCGTGGTGGCGAGCTGGAGCCATGAGGAGCCTCCCCGACGCCGACTGGACATGTGCTGAGAAGGTAACACCGAACGCGCCGGCAGCACGCCGATGCGCTGCCGGGGGCGGCCCGCTGGCCGCCCCCGGCGTCAGAGCTCGCGCCCGCTGACGTGGCTACCCGGCAGCTGTGGCGAGCGGCTCGTCGCTGTAGCGCTCGCCGTTCTGCGCCCGCGCGAGGAGCGAGGCGGGCGGCTCGAAGCGTTGTCCGTAGCGCGCGGCGAGCTCCTGCGCACGGGCGACGAAGGCGCCCGGCCCAACGCTGCCGTCGACGGCCTCGTAACCGTTGATGTACTGCAACGCGCCGCCCGTCCAGGGCGGGTAGCCGATACCCATGATCGAGCCGATGTTGGCGTCGGCGACCGACTCGATGACACCCTCATCGTGGCAGCGCACCGCCTCGATCGCCTCGATGAACAGCATGCGCTCCTCCAGGTCGCGCAGCACAAGCGCCGCCGGGTCCTCAACGGGCGGGAACGCCGCGCGCAGCCCTGGCCACAGGCCGGTGCGTTTGCCGGTCTCGTCGTAGTCGTAGAAGCCGCGGCCCTCGAGCCGCCCGGGACGGTCGAACTCGTCGAGCATGCGGTCGATCACCGCCTCAGCGCCACTGGCCTGCCAGGGCTCCCCGGCCTGTTGGGCGGCCTGCTGCGCGGCCAGACGGATCTTGCGCATCAGCTTCATGTTGAGCTCGTCTGAGAGCTGCAGCACGGGCGCCGGATAGCCGGCCTGTGAGGAGGCCTGCTCGATCGTCGCGGGCGGAACCCCCTCGGCGAGCATCGCGATGCCCTCGTTGATGAAGGTGCCGATCACGCGGCTGGTGTAGAAGCCGCGACTGTCGTTTACGACGATCGGCGTCTTCTTGATCTGCGCGACGAAGTCGAGCGCGCGGAAGGTGGCCGCGTCGCTCGTGCGCTCGCCCCGGATCAGCTCGACCAGCGGCATCTTGTCCACCGGCGAGAAGAAGTGGATGCCGAT
>JAJZID010000273.1 GCA_021810705.1 Actinomycetes bacterium | reverse complement strand
AACCCGGCGGCTGTCGCCGAGTACTTCTCGCTCGTCCTGAGCGAGAGCCCGTACCCGGATGGGTTCACCAACGCACACAAGATCGCGTTCGTTCCAGAATCCAAGCAGCTGGTCGTCGAGTACGAGCTCCCACCGATAGCGGTCGTTCCGACGACCAAGTCCTACAGGTATGTCAAGGCGCGCGACGCTATCGATGCGACAGCACGCCCCGCAACTCAAGTCAAAGGCGTCTACGCCTCGGTGGTGGCGCAAATGGCGTTGCGCTCGCTGCACGAGCTCTTCCAGGCAGATAGAACCGAGAAGCTTGAGACGATCGTGTTCAACGGGTTCGTGAACTCGATAGACCCCGCTACCGGGAAGGCCATATCACCGCATCTGGTGACCGTCAGGGTATCCCGCGACACGTTTCGCTCACTGGACCTCGCGAACGTCGAGCCGGGCGCGTGCCTGAAGGGGCTCAACGCTGGAGTTTCAAAGAGCCCAACCGAGCTGCTCCCTGTTCGCCCGATCCTAGAATTCGACATGGTTGATCCGCGGTTTGTTCAGGGGACAGATGTGCTCAGCGAGTTGGATCAGCGACCGAACCTGATGGAGCTTTCACCAACCGAGTTCGAGGCACTCGTCACTAATCTCTTCGAAAAGATGGGGCTTGAAACCCGGCAGACACAAGCATCACGCGACGGCGGCGTGGACTGTGTGGCCTACGATGCCAGACCGATCCTTGGCGGCAAGGTCGTGATCCAAGCCAAGCGCTACAAGCACACCGTTGGTGTGAGCGCGGTGCGGGATCTGTTCGGCACGATGCAAAACGAGGGCGCCTCCAAAGGGATCCTGGTTACAACCAGTGGCTACGGCAAAGCCTCATTCCAGTTCGCTGAAGGAAAGCCCCTCGAGCTGCTCAGCGGAACACACCTGCTGTACCTCCTCGCCGAGCATGCAGGCATCGAGGCGCGCATCGAGCCGCCCGAGGACTGGGTCGACCCACTAGACGACACCGCGACCGACGAACCCCAGGTAGCAACCGCCTAGACAGCACAACAGGGGCTGTCAGCGATCCCCTGAACAGCGCGCAGTGCACATCGCGCCCCGACAATCGACCCCCTGACCGCACTCTCCTAACTGACGCGCCTTCGGCAGCCGGCTCCCAAGGAACCGTACGTACGCTGTTCGTATGCGCCTCTTCGGGACGGCGGGTTGGTACCCCCGCCCTCGGCCGGCTTGCGACCTCGAAGTCATCCCCATAGCGCCAGTTGTGGCGGGTCGGGGGCAACGGTGCGCTGCTGCGTGTGGCGGAGCAGGCCGACACGGCCACCGAGCCGACGGTGCAGGAGCTCCACGTTGTGGCCTGAACCCACCAGCACGCGCGTCACCCCAGCAAGGAGGTGGCGCTCACCCGGAGGTGAGACTCGTCCACCGCCATCGAGGGTTACACCACTACAGACGACTTGACTTTCACTGGACCGAAGCATCTAATGCACATGCGCGGCGGCGCCGAGCTCATCTGACGCTCGCGCGCCGCTCAGGACCCCGCACTCGCTGACCGACTGTGGCGCGTCTCCGAGCAGCTCACCGGCGTCCGAGCAGAGATCCCGGCCAGCAGATAACCAGTGGCGTAGATCACGGACCCCGGTCAGCACTCCCATTGACTTCGCGCTGCCATGTCCACGACTGACAGGCCCCGCCCTCACGCGCGCCTGCTTCGGCGCTCTGACGGGGCCGGTAAGCGCAGCGAAGACAGGGCCTGCACGGAGATCTTCGTCAACACTGGAGAAAGCCGCGAACCGGGCGACTGAATCAACGCCCAGGCACGCGCAGGCACAGGCGGGACACTGGACGACAGTTCTTCAGGGATGCCACCACCCGGAGGTGAGGCCCGCTTCTCCGCTCGCACATCCCTCTCGATGCCCGCTGGTGATAGACGCGCAATCCAGTGAGAACCTGATCGGGCGATGTCAGAGGCTGACGCCGCCGGAGGCTTCGATCCGTTGGCCGGTGACCCAGTCGCCCGAGGCGGTGGTTAGGCCGGCGATCAGTTGGCCGATGTCTTCCGGTGTGGCGAGGCGACCGAGCGCGGTTCCCTTGACGATGATGTCCTGAAGGGCCGGGTCCGAGCGCAGGTGGCCGTTACCGAAGTCGGTCGGCACGCCGCCCGGGGCGACGACGTTGGCGGTGATGCCGCGCGAGCCGAACTCGAGCGCCTGGTAGCGCGTGAGGACCTCGATCGCGGCCTTGGCTGACGCGTATGGCCCCGATCCCGGGAACGAGATGCGCGTCAGGGCGGAGCTGATGTTGATGATCCGAGCACCGTCGGCGATGAGCGGGAGCAGCGTCTGAGTCAGGAAGAATGGTCCCTTGACGTGGACGGTGAAGACTTGGTCGAACTCGGCCTCGGTGGTGGACTCAAGCGCGCTGTAGAGGGAGCTGCCGGCGTTGTTGACCAGGATGTCCAACGTGCCGTCGGGCAGCTCTCGGCGCAGCGCGTCGCTGAAGGCGCCGAAGGAAGCGATGTCGGCGATGTCGAGTGGCAGGGCCGTGCCGTGGCGGCCGAGCACCTTGATCTCGGCGATGACGTCTCGGGCCTGGGCCTCGCCCGTGCGATAGGTGATGACGATGTCGACGCCGGCGGCCGCGAGCGCCAGCGCCGTCGCGCGGCCGAGGCCGCGGCTGCCGCCGGTGATGAGCGCGATCTGGGTGTGGTCTTGCGTAGTAGTCATGAATCCATGGTGGGCCCGCGCGGTGAGATCGACAAGAGACCCGCGCATCCAGGGATCGGCGATCCCTGGCTAAGGCTCGGTTGCGGTCACATAATGGGACGCATGGATCGTGCGCAGCTCGCAGATTTTCTGCGTCACCGCCGCGCGGCGACACTGCCCGAAGACGTGGGGCTTGCGCGCTCGCCAAGGCGGCGCACAAGCGGGCTGCGACGCGAAGAGGTCGCCATGCTGGCCAGCATGTCGACTGACTACTACACGCGCTTGGAGCAGCAGCGTGGCCCGCAGCCCTCCCCGCAGATGCTCGCGGCGATCGCCCGGGCGCTGCGGCTGACGCTCGCCGAGCGCGACCACCTTTACCGGCTCGCTGGCCACACGCCTCCGCGCGGCGACGTGCGCACCGACTATGTCAGCCCTGGACTTCAGCGTGTGCTCGACCGGCTGGATACGCCGGCGATGGTGACCAACGACCTCGGCGAGGCGCTCGCGCAGAACCCGCTCGCGGTCGCTCTGCTCGGTGACGAGACGCGCTTCGCGCCCGATGATCCGAACCGCTCGCGCTTTCACCGCTGGTTCACCGACCCGGCCGAGCGCGCCCTGCACGCGCCCGAGGAGCACGACCGTCTCTCGCGCTCCTACGTCGCGGCGCTGCGGATCGCGACCGCTCGCCACCCCGACGACCCGCACGGCCAGGCGCTCCTCGACCGTCTGCTTCACGAATCCCAAGAGTTCGCCGCCTTGTGGGCCGCCCATGATGTCTCCTGGCGGCCCGGCGTCGAACCGAAAACGTTCCAGCACCCCCAGGTAGGCCGCCTACAGCTCGCATGCCAGACACTCGTCG
>JAJZID010000272.1 GCA_021810705.1 Actinomycetes bacterium | reverse complement strand
ATGAACAGCCTCACGAAGATTCTGCTCGTGGTCAGCGGTGCGCTTGCTGGCGCGGTGATCGCGCTGGCGCTATCAAGCGGCGGCGCGACCAAGACCGTGGTCGAGCAGGTCTCATCGCCGGGCGCAAGCTCGGTGCCGACCGCGACCAGCAAGACCACCAGCAGCGGGCTCAGCGTCAACGCGATCTACAAGATGGACAGCCCGGGTGTTGTGGAGATTGTCGCAACCGACGTTCAGAAGGGGACCAGCAACGGCTTCTTCAGCACGCCATCGACAACCAGCCAGGACCTGGGCGCCGGCGTGGTCTACAACAAGCAGGGCTACATCCTGACCGACGATCACGTGGTGGCCGGCGCAACCAGCGTGCGGGTCGACTTCCAAAACGGCGTCAGTGTCCCGGCGAAGATCGTCGGCGAGGACGCCTCCGCTGACGTGGCCGTGATCAAGGTCAACGTGCGTGCGTCGGAGCTGCATCCGATCCCGTTTGCGAACTCGAGCTCGGCACAAGTCGGCGATCCGGTCGTGGCGATCGGCAGCCCCTTCGGCCTGCCGGAGACCACCACCGCCGGCATCGTCAGCGCCGTCGGGCGCAGCATCACCGCGCCCAACAACTTCACGATCCCCGGCGCGATCCAGACCGACGCGGCGATCAACCCCGGCAACTCCGGTGGTCCGCTGCTCGACGCCGCCGGCCAGGTGCTGGGGCTCAACGACCAGATCGAGACAAACAGCGGCAACAGCGCCGGGGTTGGCTTCGCGACACCTTCAAACACCGATGCCCAGGTCGCCAACACGATCATCGCCGGCAAGAAGGTCAAGACCGCCTATGTCGGGGTCTGCCTGAGCCAGTCGCTCACGCCCACCTATTCAGGTGCGCAGATCGCGACCTCTGGCGGCAACGGCTGTGCTGCCCCGGTCGTGCCCGGCTCACCGGCCGCCAAGGCGGGGCTTGTGGCCGGTGACGTGATCACCGCGGTCAACGGCCAGGCGACGCCGAACGCCGACTCGTTCATCGGCGTGATCAGCGCCTACAAGCCCGGCCAGACGGTGACGATGACGGTCCGCACCCCGCACCACGGGGTGCGCAAGATCAAGGTGACGCTCGGCGTGAGGCCGCAGACGGCGCCAACCGTCGGGTAGTTGCCCGCGTGTCCGCGGCGGTGCTCAGCCACCGCCGCGGACCGGCGCGCGCGCGAGTGTCGTCGAGCTGGAGGCCGCCTGCTGCGTGCGCTCCATCAGCTCCCGGTGGACCGAGCGCGTGCGTCCCTCGCGCCGGTGCCAGCCGCCCTCGGCGTCCAGTGTCCAGGCGTAGGTGTCGTCGGCGAAGCAGCGGTCCATGGTGTCGTCGATCTCGGCGCGCAGCGCGGCGCTCTCGACCGGCACAAGCAGCTCGACCCTGGCGTCGAGGTTGCGTGGCATCAGGTCGGCTGAGCCGATGTAGACCGCCCGCTCCGAGCCGAAGTCAAAGGCGTAGACACGCGAGTGCTCGAGAAAGCGCCCGACGATCGAGACGACGCTGATCGTCTCGCTGACCCCCGGCACGCCCGGCCGCAGGCAGCAGATGCCGCGCACGTTGAGCTCGATCGGCACACCGGCCTGCGACGCCCGGTAGAGCGCCTGGATGCAGCGCTCGTCAACCAGCGAGTTCATCTTCATGCGGATCCGGGCGGGCAGGCCGGCTTGCCTGGCCGCCACGGTGCGCTCGATCAGCTCAAGCAGCGGCTCGCGCATCGCATTGGGTGCCACCAGCAGCTTGCGGCCACGGCCAGGATGCGCGTAGCCGGTCAGCGTGTTGAACAGGTTTGCCACCTCCTGCCCCAGCACCTGATCGGTGCTGAACAGCCCGAAGTCCTCGTAGAGACGCGCGTTCTTGGCGTGGAAGTTTCCGGTCCCGATCATCACGTAGTGGCGCACCCGGTTCTGCTCGCGCCGGATCACGAGGATCGCCTTGGCGTGTGTCTTGAGTCCCGGGATGCCGTGCACGACGTGCGCGCCCACCTCCTCGAGCTCGCGTGACCAGCGGATGTTCTGACGCTCGTCGAAGCGGGCCTTGAGCTCAACCATGCAGACCGCCTGCTTGCCGTTCTCGGCGGCGGTGATCAGCGCCGGCACCAGCGCCGAGTCATCCGAGGTGCGGTAGACGGTCATCTTGATCGCCAGCACGGCGGGGTCGCTTGCCGCCTGCAAGACGAGCCGCTCAACGCTGGCTGAGAACGAGTGGTAGGGGTAGTGCACGAGGAAGTCGCCGGCGCGCATCTGCGCGAAGATGTCCGGCTGCTCGGTGCTCTCGTCGGTCTGCGGGCGCAGGGCCGGCGGCGTCAGCGGCACCCACGGGCGCTGGCGCAGCTCCGGGTGGCCCTCGATGCCGGCGATCTGCCACAGGTCGCCGAGATCAAGCAGGCCGAAGTCGTCATAGACCTGGTTTTCCTCCAGGTCGAGCCACTCGGTCAGCCGCGCCCGCATCGTCGGCTCGATGCCACCGGAGACCTCGAGGCGCACGACCTCACCGAAGCGCCGCCGTCGCAGCTCATCCTCAACCGCGGCGAGCAGATCATCGGCCTCGTCGGAGATGTCAAAGTCGGCGTCGCGTGTGACCCGGAAGAGCCCGTGTGAGATGACCTCCATGCCGGGAAACAGCGCCGGCAGGTGCGCTGCGATCACATCCTCGAGCGCCACGTAGACGCCGCGGGAAACCTCGATGAACCGCGGCAGGACCTCCTTGGGCACCTTCACACGCGCATACAGCTCACTCTCAAGCGCCGGGTCGTGCAGATGCACCAGCAGGCTCAGCGAGAGGTTTGAGATGTAGGGAAACGGTCTGCCCGGACCGATCGCAAGCGGCGTCAGCGCGGGAAAGATGCGCTCCAGGAAATGGCGCTCCAGGGCTTCAGGCGAGGCGCCGGACTGCTCGCAGGGCACGATCCTGATGTCAGCCTGCGCGAGGGCCGGCACCAGCACGTCGCGGAAGACCTCGGCGCGGCGGGCGCACTGGGCCCGCACGACCGTCGCGATCGCCTCCATCAGCTGCGACGGTGTCAGGCCGTCCGGCGAGCGGCTGTCGATCCGCGAGGCGATCTGCTCGTGGACGCCGGCCACCCGGACCATGAAGAACTCGTCCAGGTTCGAGGAATGAATCGCCAGGAACTTGAGGCGCTCAATCAGCGGCTCGCTGAGGTCCTCGGCGAGCTCGAGCACCCGGTCGTTGAAGTCAAGCCAGGACAGCTCACGGTTGCTGTAGAGCGACTGATCGCCAAGCTCAGGCGGGTTTGAGCCCTGCAGCGAGCCCTGGCCCGTGGCGCTCACGGGCTCTCTCCAGGCGCGGGCGCACCGCCACCACGGTCCTGCGGCGGCGCGCCGGCGATCGCGGCAAGCTCCCGGGGGCCGAGCAGCGCCACCAGCTCGCGGCCTGAAACCGCCGCGAGGCCACCCTTGCGCAGGCTGACGCGCGCGCCGGTCAGATCATGCACCGCCTGGGAGAGCGACGGGTTGTGGCCGACCAGCAGCACGTCGCCAAAACCGGCGGCCAGCTGCTCCGCGTCATAGTCTGCGCCGGCCAGGAGCGGCT
>JAJZID010000271.1 GCA_021810705.1 Actinomycetes bacterium | reverse complement strand
TATCGCGCCAAGCAGGGCCGCGAGCGACACCTGGGCGGCCAGCAGCTTCGCCGCCACCTGCCGCCCGCTTTCGAGTGCCTGGCCTGGCGGGGCCACCTCAGGTCCCGCCATGCTCTCAAGCAGCTGGCCCGCCTGACTGGCGGTCATGACCGAGGTGACCAACGCCACAGTCAGCGCTTCGGGAACCTCGCGTGGTCCGGCCACAAGCGAGCAGCAGAGCGCCTCGGTCCCAGCGGCAAGACTGGCGCCAGCGCCCAGAAGGTACGCACGCACGACCGGCCTCACACGCCCGCGACCCATGGCCGCAAGCGTACATGGCGACCCCTGCTGCCGTATACCTCCCAGACAGTCGGCCCGCAGCGCCAGCCCCAGCGCGCCGCCGAACGCTGCCACCGATGAGCACCGTCACCCCACCCGCCCCCAACCGGCAGCGCGCCGTCGTGCTGCTGGTCGCAGGCTGCTTCTTCATGGAGATGCTCGACGGCACGATCGTCACAACCTCGGCGCCGCGCATCGCCCGCGCGCTGGCGGTACCGGTCGGCAGCATCGCGCTGGTGATCACCGCCTACCTGGTGACGCTCGCGGTGCTGATCCCACTGAGCAGCTGGATCGCCGCGCGGATCGGTGCGCGGGCCACGTTCCTGGCAGCGATCGTGCTGTTCACGCTCGCCTCCGCCGGTTGCGCGCTCTCCTCGAGCTTTGCGGAGCTGGTGACGATGCGCGTCCTGCAGGGCGCCGGCGCGGCGATGATGGTGCCCGTCGGCCGCCTGATGGTGCTCGCGCCCGCGAAGTCAAGTGACCTGCTGGCGCTCACGGCGCTGCTCGTCTGGCCCGGGCTCATAGCGCCGGTCCTGGCGCCGCTGGCCGGTGGCCTGATCACGACCTACGCCAACTGGCATTGGCTGTTTGCGATCAACCTGCCGCTCGGCCTGCTCGCGCTGGCGGTGGGCGTGCGGATCGTGCATCCGCCCCCGCTCCCGCCGGCCGGTGGCCTGGATCTGGCGGGTCTGCTGCTGGTGGGCACGGGACTCGGCGCCGTCACGTTCACGGCCGACCTGCTCGCCCAGCAGCGCATCGACTGGCCGCTGGTGGCGGCCATCGGCCTGCCGTCCGCGCTGCTGCTCGCCGCCGCGGTCGTGCACCTGCGCAGGGCCGCCGAGCCGCTGATCAACCTGCGCCTCGCGCGCATTCACACGTTCCGCGCGGCCCTGGCCGGCACGGCGTTTCACTTCACCGCGCTCAGCGCCGCACCGTTTCTGGCGCCGCTGCTGTTTGAGGAGGTCTTCCACTGGAGCCCGGTGCACGCGGGTTCGGTCGTGCTTTTGATCTTCGTCGGCAACGTCGGCGCCAAGGCGGTCGCCAACGGCCTCTACAGCCGCTACGGATTCCGACAGGTGCTGGTCGCCTCCACGGCGGCGCTCGCCGTGTCGCTTGTGCTGCTCGCGCTCACGGGGCCCACCACGCCGCTGGTGCTGCTCGCCGCGATCCTGCTGCTGTCCGGCGCAGGCCGCTCGGTGGGCGCGACCGGCTACGCAGCGGTGATCTTCGCCGACGTGCCCCAGCCCGAGATGCGCCACGCCAACACGCTCTCACTCACCACCCAGCAGCTGGGCGGCAGTTGGGGGGTTGCGTTGGCGGCGATCGCGCTGCGCCTGGGCGACCCGCTCGGCCGTCTGTTCGGGGCGACCGCGGACACCCGTACCGCCTACGCCGTCGCCCTCACGCTGATCGCCTGCGTGGCGCTCCTATCCACAGCGCAGGCGCTGCGCCTGCATCCGGCAGCGGGCCAGGCGCTGCGCCGGTAGCCTCAGAGTTGCAATGCTCACCGTCTGCCTGCCCGACAAAGACGCGCTTGCGCTCACGGAGCCGCTGCCTGACGGCGTGCGGGTGATCCTCTGGGACGGCACCGGCGCGCCACCCGCGGGCATCGAGGCCACGGACGTCACGCTCGCCGGCCAGGGCCTGCCACTCGAGGCGATGCTCGCGCGGATGCCGAACGTGCAAGTGATCCAGTCGCTCAGCGCGGGTGTCGACCACCTCTCAGGCAGGATCCCCGCCGGTGTCACGCTGTGTGACGCGCGCGGCGTCCACGGCGGCGCGGTCGCCGAGTGGATCCTGGCGGTGATCCTCGCGAGCCTGCGCGAGCTGCCGCACTTCATCCACGCGCAGGCACGCCACGAGTGGTCAGAGCAGCGCCCCGCCGCCGAGCTGGCGGGCAAGCGGGTGCTGATCGTCGGCGCTGGCGACCTGGGCGAGCAGACCGCCAGCCGGCTGAGGGCCTTTGACGCCTCACCGACGCTGGTCGGACGGCATGCGCGCAGCGCAGACGGCGTGACGGTGCACGGCACCGCCGAGCTGCCGGGGCTGCTTGCCAACGCGGACATCGTGGTCGTGGTGGTGCCGCTCACCGCCGAGACGGAGCGCATGGTCGACGCCGCGTTCCTGGCGGCGATGCCCGACGGCGCGCTGCTCGTCAACGCCGCCCGCGGACGGGTGCTCGACACCGGCGCGCTGCTCGCCGAGCTCGAGGCGGGCAGGCTGCACGCGGCGCTGGACGTGACCGACCCGGAGCCGCTGCCCGCCGATCATCCCCTCTGGGACGCACCCAACCTGTTGCTCACACCGCACGTGGCCGGGACCGTCGACGGCTTCCCGCCGCGCGCCTACGCGCTGGTGCGGGCGCAGCTCGGCCGCCTGGTGAGTGGCGAGCCGCTCGTGAACGTGGTCAGCGGCGAGTACTGATCAGCGCGCCCGCTGCGCGGCGCGGAATTGCTCAAGCGCAGCCCGCTCACCGTCGCTGAGCGGTCGTGAGCGCCGCTCGCGGACGTCCCAGGCGACGAGCACCGAGATCCCGTCGGCCGCCAGCTCGCCGTCGGCCCGCACGACCCGCTGTGCGGCCGTGATGCTCGCGCGCCCGATCTCGAGCACCTCCATGGTCACCTCAACGTGGCGGTAGGTCAGGGGAATCTCGCGCCTGTAGTTGAGCTCCACCCGGGCCAGCACGAACGCGCCGCCTGCCGGCGTGGGCAGCGCCTGCATCATCGCGATGCGTGCCTCCTCCAGCAGCTCGTGGTAGACGGCCTGGTTCAGATGGCCGAGCGCATCCATATCGCCCCAGCGCAGAGCCACCTGAAAGCGTCCTGGATGATCCGGCTGCGGTGCTGTTGCTGACACTTGGCGGCATTCCCTTCTACATTGCGAAGATCAGTGGGATCTGTAACGGAAGCACACCCGCTTGACCCGATGGCGGACGAGCCCGCGGAGGGGCGCGTCTACGCCATCCATCGGCGCGCGCATCTGGCCGACTGCGCGCCCTCAGGCAGGATGCGGTTGGACGCCCTGGCGCGCTGGATGCAGGATGCCGCCTACGCCGACATGGAGGACGCCGGCCTGGAGCGCGTCGCCGTCTGGGTGCTGCGCCGCCACCGCGTCAAGGTCCTGCACTTCCCGAGCTTCGGCGACAGCTGCGAGGTGCGCACGTTCTGCAGCGGGATCGGCCGCATGTGGGCCGAGCGCCGCACCACGGTCACGCTCGCATCCAGCACGAGCAAGCCGCTGGTCGAGT
>JAJZID010000270.1 GCA_021810705.1 Actinomycetes bacterium | reverse complement strand
AAGCGCGCTGAAGTAGCGTTTGGCAATCACCGCCGCGGACGCCATGGTCCGCGCAGTCTAATCGCGGCTGGCGCCGTTACGTGAGCAGCTGCACGTCCAGCTCGCGCAGGCCGCAGCCGGCTCGCAGCCATTCAGCGGCCAGCTCAGCGGCCTGTTGCTCGTAGCCAGAGCCCCGCAGCTGCGGCGCGACCCACACGCGCACGCGCGCGCTGGCGCGCTCCCAGTCGATCCGGTCGACGTCCACGCGCCCGCGGCAGTCACGGCCGCCAGGCTCGAGGATGCTGAGCGACAACCGCTCGCCCGCCAGCCTCAGTGACTGAGCCTGCTCCACCTCACGCCCCAGCTGCGCCCCGGTCGGCGGCCGCCGCATCTCGAGCCGCCGGTGCAGGTCGGGGTCGTCCTGGTGGGCGATGAGGACCTCCGGGATGTCCCACTCGGCGATCATTCGCAGCTCGACCAGCTCGCCAGCGATGCGCTCCGGTGGCTCGGGTATGGCTGGCATGTCAGCAGCAGACCGTACCCTCTCTGAGCGTGCCCGTGCTGTCAGACCAAGGCTCGCTGATCGCCTACGACGTGCGCCGCTCCGACCGCGCACGGAGGGTACGTGTACGCGTCGACCGTGACGCGCGGGTCGAGGTGGTGCTGCCGCACCGCGCGCCCACGGCAGCCGCCGAGCGGGCGGTGCGCGAGCTGCGCCCGTGGATCGAGCGCCAGCTCGCTCACGCGGCACGCCAACAGGCGGCCGTGGCGGCGCGCGGGGACAGCCTGCCGTACCTGGGCATCAGCCTGCGCCTGCATGCCGAGCCCGGTCGCGCACAGGTGACGCGTCGCGGCGACGAGCTCTGGGTACCGGCCGGCGCGAGCGCGCGGGACGCGGTCGAGCGCTGGTACCGGCGGATGGCGCGCGAGGAGATCAGCGCGCGGCTCGCGCGGGCGTGTGCGCGCAGCGGCCTCTCCTACACCCGGCTTGCGATCCGCGACCAGCGCACGCGCTGGGGCAGCTGCTCGCGCGCGGGCGCGCTCAGCTTCAACTGGCGGCTGCTGTTGGCGCCCGAGCAGGTGCTCGACTACGTGATCTGGCACGAGGTCTGCCACCTCGCCGTGCCGGACCACTCGCCGCGCTTCTGGGCGCTGGTGGCCGAGCACTGCCCCGATCACCGTGAGCGCGCCGCCTGGCTGCGGGCGAACGCCGCCACGCTCGTGCTGTGAGCGGTGCCGCCGAGCAGGTTCTCGCGGCGCTTACGCGCTGGCGGCAGCCGGGGCCAGAGCCCCTGGTGGTGGCCATAGACGGCCACGGCGCGGCGGGCAAGACGACCATCGCGCACGCGGTGGCCGCGCGCTCCGGCGCCGAGGTCATCGCCATGGACAGCTTCTTCCATGCGGCAGCGCCCGATCACGACCCGCGGCCGATGGCACAGTATTACGACTGGGCGGCGCTGCGACGGAAGGCGCTCGGGCCGGCCATCGCACGCCTGCGAGCCCGCCCCGGCGGGGGCGTCATTCTGCTCGAGGGCGTGTCCTCCGGCGCGCCGGCCCTGGCCGACCTCGTCGGTCGCAGCGTGCTCGTCGTCACGCCCGAGCCGGTGCGACTCGAGCGCCTGCACACCCGCATCAGCGCGGAGGAGTGGGATGAGGAGTGGCTGGAGGCTGAGCGGGCCTACTTCGCCACCCGGCCGCCCGCATCCTTTGATCTGGTGGTGTGCGGCGACACGGAGGCTCAGCGCAACGGGGGTTGTGCACGCGGGGGATCGGCGTAGAGTGAGAGGCGCAGTCCCACAGCCGAGTGTTGCGCTCCCGCATTCTCCAGTGGTCCGTTCATGTGGAGCGACAGGAGCGTGTGAGAGATGGCCAAATCCGATCGACCAGACCCTGGGCAGCCGAAGCCCACAGCCACCTTCGGCGAGGTCACCAAGGAGATCGCCAAGCGCAACGACGAGGCGCAGAAAGCGGCGCGTATCCGGCGCGACGCGCGCGAGCGCGAGCAGATCGCCCGCCGCCGGGAGTGGGAGCGGCTCTGATCGCTCGGTGAGGTTCTCGCCGAGCGAGGCGCGCCAGGCGGTTGCGAGTGGGGAGCCACGCGGGCACGGGGTCGAGGATCCAGAGTCGCTCGAGCACGTCGCGGTAGGGCTGGTGGTCGCTCTGGACGGCTTCTCACCGCGCTCACCGCTGGCGGCGTCCCTGATCGCTTCAAACGATGCTGTCGTAGCTGTCGCCGCAGCGTAAGCTTGCATCCAGCGCCGGAGGGTGGCCGGTCGGCGCAACCGCTGGCCGAGTGATTCAAAGTCCCGGTCGCCGCCCCCTCATCGACCGCGCGACGAACCCGGTCGAACGATTGTGGGAAGCGTTGCCACGCATCGATCAGGATCGGCCGCCGACCGTCCAGCGGGCGCGAGGAATCGGCCGCGACGTTCGACCGCCGCATCGTTGTCGAGGCGGTGGACGGTCTCGGCGCGTCGCAGCGCAGTCGCTGTCTTGCCGACCGCCTTCGGACCGTCGAGGGCCACCGCGGGCAGTCCGGCGAGCAGCTCGTCCAGTTCGTCGTCAATGATTCGGCGTCGGTAACGCGCCCTCAGCGGCTCGTCCCGGATTTTCTGGGTTGGGATCTGCACACGGCTGCGACACGGATTCACAGGTGGCTATCGAACAGTTTCGCGGATCCCCGCCGAACTCATTCGCGGCCATGTCGGGCTTCAGCGGACAGCGAGGTTTCGCCTCTCCCCTTGGAGAGCATGCGCCGAATTTGGATGGTGGCCCCGAGCCCAAGCAAAGCGAAGGTGGGCTCTGACCAGGTCATCGCATGCAGTGACCCTGCTACGCGGACCACTCGGGCTAAGATCGGAAGCTGACAACACGGGAGCCCAAGCTGGGCTGAGAGGGCGCCGGAGCGCGCCGACCGTCAAACCTGATCCGGGTCATGCCGGCGGAGGGAGCGAGCAGTGAGACGCAGGTGGTTGGTTGCTTTGGTGGTTGTATCGGCCGCCGCCGCGCTTGCGGGCTGCGGCTCCTCGGCACCGGCGGCCCGCGCTCACGGCGGTGGCGGCAGCGGCCCGATCCGCGGCGGCACCGCCTACTGGGCCCAGCAGCCGCTTGAGCCGCCCAATTACATCTTCCCGCTGACCTCCGGCGCCTACTACTCAAACGAGAACGTCTACGACTTCCAGACGCTCATGTACCGGCCGCTGTACTGGTACGGCAACGCCGACCGGCCCGGGGTCGACTACGCACTGTCGCTCGCGGACGCCCCCGTCTACACCAACCACGACCGCACGGTGACCATCCACCTCAAGCACGCCCGCTGGTCAGACGGCGAGCCGGTGAGCGCGCGCGACGTGATCTTCTGGATCAACCTGCTTGCGGCCAACGAGGCCGACTGGGCCTCGTTCGTCCCGGGCGGCTTTCCCGCCAACCTCCTCTCGTACCGCGCGGTCAACACGAGCACGGTGCAGCTGCGGCTCGAGCGCTCCTACAACCCGATCTGGTTCACGGACAACGAGCTCTCCCAGATCACGCCGCTGCCGCTCGCCTGGGACCGGACCAGCGCCCGCGGCTGCAGCACCGCGCGCGGCTGTCCACCTCCAGCAA
>JAJZID010000011.1 GCA_021810705.1 Actinomycetes bacterium | reverse complement strand
ACGCCTGTCAGCGGCGCGATCCCGAGCACTACGAAGATGTTGAGGATTCCCTGGCAAAGGATCAACGAGGTGAGGCCGAAGGCGAGGAGCTTCAAGTATCCGCTGGCTGCACGGCGTGCTGTGCGCAGGCCAGCGTAGGCGATCATCGCGTACAACCCGACGACGGCCACGATTCCGAGCGTACCCAACTCCTGTCCCACCACAGCAAGGATGAAGTCGGACTGCGCCTCGGGCAGCCACATCTTGCCCACCGACTGCGCCAGGCCAACCCCCCAGAGACCGCCGGAACCCACCGCCATCTGCGCTTGCGTGGCCTGGAAGCCGGCGCTTGTTCGCTCCGAGAGCGGGTGCAGGAATGAGGTCAGGCGCGCGAGCTCGTATGGGTGCACGAGCACCATCAGCCCCACGCCGGCCGCTGCGAGCAGCAGGACGCGCAGCAGATGGCCCTTCGGAGCGCCAGCGACCGCGAGCATCGTCACGACCGTCGCGAAGCACACGAATGCGGTGCCGAGATCGGGCTCCACGGCGATCAGCAGGCACGCGGGAACCAGTGCCACCGCGATCGGTGCGAGGGCCTGCTTGAAATCACGCTGCAGGCGTCGTGGGTTGTCCGCCAGGTAGCGGGCTGCGTAGAGCACGAGCGCGAGCTTTGCGAGCTCGGATGGCTGAAACTCAAGCGGCCCCACAGCGAACCAGCGACGTGCGCCCGCGACATCGCGGCCGAGCCCCGGTACGAGCACGATCAGCAGCAGCCCGCATGATCCAAGGAGCATCAGGCGGGTCAGTTCGGGGGTGATCAGTCTCAGGCCGTACTGCTCGCAGAACCGCATCACGACCAGACCGATGGCGATCGCGATCAGGTAGACGACGAACTCGCCGGTACCGTAGCCACCAGCCAGCGCGCCGAGTGGTGAGGAGGCGCTGTAGACCATCACCGCACCGAACGCGATCAGGCAGAGCGTGGCTGTCATCAGGATCTGGTGCTCGAGCGGCGGCGCGAGCCTGCGGGCGCTGCGGACATGGGATGAGCTTGGCGGCATGCCCGTCTAATTCCACGCGTGTGCGCCAAAGCCTGCCGCGGCTCGGGCACGAGATCGCAGCGTGGAGCTCTCTCAGCGAGCGCTGTTGGTGCCGGCCGGAGGCAATGCTCGCGCACCGATCATGGGCGCCGCAATGCGGGTCGCTGCGGGCTGTGAATCGGGCACGGAGATCTGGTAGAGCGTGAAGCCGATCGCCCCGCAGGCGGCTGCCACGATCCAGAAGCGCAGCATGATCTTGGTTTCCGACCAGGCCTCCATCACGAAGTGATGGTGGATCGGGGCCATCTTGAAGACGCGCTTGTGAAAGACGCGGAACGAGAAGACCTGAACGATCACGCTGGTCGCCTCAAACACGAAGATCCCGCCAATTACCAGCAGCAGGATCTCGGTGTTGGTCATGACCGCCAGCCCCGCTATCGCGCCCCCGATGGCCAGCGAGCCGGTGTCACCCATGAAGACGCTCGCAGGGAACGCGTTGAACCATAGAAAGCCGATCGAGGCGCCGCACAGGCAACCGGCAACCAATTCCAGATCGTGATCCTGCGGTCCAGTTACATAGGTGATTCCGATGTAGGTCAGAAGCGCGATCGCGCCGCAACCGGCGGCAAGGCCATCGAGCCCGTCGGTGAGGTTGACCGCATTTGTCGTACCCGCAAACACCAGGTAGATGAAGATGATGTAGACGGGCACCGGCAGGCTGATGCTGGCGTCGAACGGTCGCAACGATATCGAGTCAGACATGCCGGCCCGGTGCGTTGCAACCCACCAGAGGCCGATCGAGATCAGCAGCAGCACCACCATCTTTGTGCGTCCTCGGATTCCGAGCGAGCGGCGCTTGAGGATCTTGGTGTAGTCGTCGGCTAGGCCCAGCGCCGCACAGGCCAGCGTCGCGCCGAACACACCCATCGAAGCCCAGTCGTGGGTTGAGAGGAACAGGTACGGAATCGCGAACGCGAGCACGATGATGATCCCGCCCATCGTGGGTGTCCCCTTTTTGCCCTGGTGCTGTAGAAGCTCCTCCTGGATCTGCTGGCCGAACGATCTGAGCCGCAGAAAGTCGATGAAGCGCGGGCTCAGGAACAGGCACATCAATAGCGATGCCGAACTCGAGATCAGCACCCTCCCGGCCTGGGTGCTGAGCGAGTGTGTCGCCGCTGTCGCGATCACCATGCGCCACCCGCGATCAACCGCTCACAGACGCGCTCCAGCCCGACCGCGTTGGAGCCCTTCACCAGGACAACATCGCCTGGGCGGACGATCTGAGCGACCAGTTCGCTGGCCGCGTCGGCGTCGGAGGCGAGCACCGTCTCGGCGTCGAACGCCTGCGCCATCGCCACGGCGCGCGGGCCGACGCCGACCAGCAGGTCCGCACGGCCGTTCGCGTAGGCACCGACAGCACGGTGGTAGCGCTCGGAGTCGGCGCCCAGCTCGAGCATGTCCCCGAGCACCGCGACGCGCCTGCCGGTCGCTGCGCTGGCAGCCAGCACCTCGAGCGCAGCCTGCATCGAGACCGGGTTCGCGTTGTAGGCGTCGTTGATCAGCGTGACTCCACCGGCCGTCAGCTGTCGCTGCCCACGCCCGGGTGATGGCTCGAATACCAGCCTGCGCCCGGGCCGAACGCCAATGGCGTCCGCTGCCGCAATCGCCGCCAACAGGTTGTGGCGCAGGTGCGGCTCGGTGAAGTTGACCTCCAGCGCAACGCGCTCTCCGTGAATGGCTAACTCAAGCTCGGCTGCATCCTGGCTCACCAGGCGAACGTCGCCTTCGACACCGAAGGTGACGGTTCGCAGGTCCTCGCGCAGATGTGGGGTGAGCAACCTCTCGCCCGCCGGCAGCACCGCCGTAGCACCGGGCGCCAACGCGGCGATCAGCTCCGCCTTCGCGCCTGCCACAGCCACGAGCGACCCCAGCTGGTCGAGATGCACTGGGCCGATGCTGACGATCACGCCGACATCTGGCTCTGCGACCCGGGCGAGCTCTGCGATCTGCCCAGGTCCACGCATTCCCATCTCCAGCACCAGAACCTCGCTGCCGGCGGGGGCGCGGAGGATCTGCAGGGGCATCCCGATCTCCGTGTTGAAGTTAGCCACGGAGGCCACCGTCCTACGGTAGGGCGAGATCAGCTTCGCCAGCAGATCCTTGGTCGTGGTCTTGCCGGTGGATCCAGTCACGGCAATGACGCTTGCGCCAAGCTCTCGGCGCCAGGCGGTGGCGAGGCGTTGCAGCGACAGCAGCGGCTGCTCGGAGACCAGCACGACGCCGTCTTCAGGCGGGCACTCGTGGTCAGGGCCGACAAGCACACCCCAGGCTCCCGCCGCCTGCGCGGCCCGCGCGAAGGCTCCACCGTCGGCGCTCCTGCCTGGCAGGCCGACGAAGAGGTCGCCGGCCCGCGCCTCACGTGAGTCGATCACGACCCGCGCGGGACCGCGTGCGCCGGCTGCCGACCGTCCAACGAGCGTGGCACCAGCCGCAGCGGCGACCTTGTCAGCGTTCCACGATCTCATCGGGCACCGAGCGTAGCTGTGGAAGCCGACCGAGACCGCGCCACCGCTCAGCGACCCCCGTGGTACTGGGCCAGCGCTTGGCGTGCCACCGCCGCATCGTCGAACGGCAGCTTCACGCCGCCTGCGAACTCCTGGCCCTGCTCGTGACCCTTGCCCGCGATCAACACCACATCGCCGCTGCGCGCAGCTGCGATCGTCGCGCTGATCGCGGCGCGACGATCCACGTTCTGCGTGACCGGCCGATCTATCCCCGCGAGGATCTCTGCGATGATCGCCGCGGGCGACTCGGAACGCGGGTTGTCCGAGGTCACGACCACGTGGTCCGCGAGCCTTGCCGCAATCTCTCCCATCAACGGGCGCTTGCCGCGATCACGGTCGCCGCCGCAGCCGAACACGACATGCAGCTCACCGGTGCAGAGCCCGCGTGCGGTTCTGAGCACGTTCTCAAGTGAGTCCGGCGTATGCGCGTAGTCGACGATCACCGCGAAGTCCTGCCCGGCATCGATTGTCTGGAACCGCCCCGGCACCTGCCCGGCGTGCTCGATCGCGGCAACGGCCGTGTCAGAAGCGATGCCCAGCACGCGCGCGGCGGCATACGCGGCGAGCACGTTGTACACGTTGAAGCGTCCGCGCAGGGGCGAGCGCACGCTCGCGCTGCCCTCCGGTCCACGGATCACGAACCGCGAACCTGACAGCTCCGTCTGGACATCGCTGGCCACGTAGTCGGCGTCGGTTCGGTCGATCGCAAAGCTGCACGGCGCCTTGACCTGAACGTCTGCCGCCAACCGCCGGCCATAGGGGTCGTCGATGTTCAGCACCGCGCGCGCTGCCGCGATGTCCGTGAAGAGCCGGCGCTTTGCTTGAAAGTAGTCCTCCATCGTTCCGTGGAAGTCGAGGTGGTCCTGGGTGAGGTTCGTGAACACGCCCAGGGTGAAGCGTGACGCCGCCACGCGGCCGAGCGCCAACGCATGCGAGGAGACCTCCATGACACACGCCACGTCGCCGCCGTCAAGCATCGCCCTGAACGACCTCTGCAGGTCGATCGCCTCCGGGGTGGTGCGTTCGAGCTGCGCCGGTGCTCCGGCGATGATGCTGCCGACGGTTCCCAGCAGCCCCGTCTGTCGGCCGTCAGCCTCCAGCATCGCTCGCAGCAGGTGGGCCGTCGTGCTCTTGCCGTTGGTACCGGTTATCCCGGCGAGCAGGAGCTGGGATGTCGGATCGCGGTAGAAGGTCGCGGCGGCCGGTGCCATATGTGAGCGGACGTCGTCCACCACCACCTCCGGAACGCCAAGCTCCAGGGGCCGGTCAACCACCAGCGCCGCGGCGCCACGGCGCACGGCGTCGGCCGCGTACTCATGGCCGTCCGAGGAGGAGCCGCGGACGCAGAAGAACAGGTCGTGCGGCGCCACGCGGCGGTTGTCATAGGCCAGACCGGCTATTGCGACCGCTGGTGCGCCCGGGAACAGGACGTCCAGATCCATCGGCGCCACAGCGTAGCTATGGCGTTGGCGGCATCGCAGGATGCATGGCCGAGGGAGGGCATGCCTTCGGTGGGCAGGGGTCGATGCCAAAGTGCGGCACAGCCCACCCGACAATCTTCTGGAAGGCGGGCGCCGCGACGCTGCCGCCGTAGATCGAGCCCTGCGGATCATCCACCACAACGAGCACCACAAGCTGTGGCCTGCTGGCCGGAACCATCCCCACAAAGGAGGCGACGAACTTGGTTGCGGAGTACTGGCCGTTGACAGCAACCTGCGCGGTGCCGGTCTTGCCCGCCATGTCGTATCCGGGGATCGCGGCGCCGGACGCCGTGCCGCCGTCGGCAAGCACGCCACGCAGCATGTAGCGCAGCTCGCGCGCGACCTTCGCAGACACGATCCGGCGGCCCTTGGGCTCAGGGACGCGGTGGCCACCAATCGACTGGATGATCTGTGGTGTGTGCAGCACGCCACCGTCGGCGACGGTGTCATACAACTGAATCATCTGCATCGGCGTCACCGAGATGCCCTGGCCGAACGGCAGGTTGTACATCGAGAAGCCCGAGTACTGCGACGGTTGCAGCACAATTCCGCGCTGCTCGCCGGGGAGCGCAACGCCCGTCGGACGGCCGAAGCCGTACTCGCTCACCCAGTGGCCGAAGCGCTCAGCTCCGAGCCGCTTGCCGATCTCCACCGCACCGATGTTGCTCGAGAACTTCAGGATCTGGGCGATCGAGAGGTTCTCCCAGCCGTGCGTCTCGGCGTCGGTGACGATATGGCCGTAGGCCTGAAGATACGGCGGTATGCGGATCACCGTGGACGGAGTGATTAGGCCGTCCTGGAGCGCACCGGAGACCGTGACCGCTTTGAAGGTCGAGCCGGGCTCGTAGGAGAAGTCCACCGCCTCGTCCTCGGCCGCTGGCAGGCGCCCGTGAACGGAGCTCAGCGCGGTGGCCGGTATGTGGTCGAGGTTGAGCGACGGCCAGTTCGCCAGCGCGAGGATCTGGTCTGTTTGAGGATCGGTGACGATCGCGGTGGCGCCCTGGGGCTTGTACTGTGCGCCCACGCCGTCAAGCACGCTCTGCACCTCGGCTTCAAGTGACGCTGAGATCGTCAGCCGTATGTTCTGCCCGGGTACCACCGCTTTTGCGGTCGTCACGGAGATAGCCCGGCCCTGGGCGTCGATCACCGTCTTGCGCAACCCAGCCCGGCCGGCGAGCTGCTTGTTGAACTCATACTCGAGCCCGTCGAGCCCCTTGTTCCCTCCAACCCAGCCGATCACCTGAGCGAGCTCGCTGCCGCGCGGGTACACGCGGCGTTCGGTCGGCACGTCCCAGATCCCGTTGATGCCAACCGAGCCGCCCACCTGAAGCGACATGATCCGGTCGGCGGTGCCGACGGACACGTCCGCGGCAAGCTGAACGTAGCCGAGTCGTGGGTGATGCAGGAGCGCCAGCGTGCTCGAAGTAGTCCTGCCGACCAAGGGCGCCAGGGCCGTTGCGACGCTCGCCAGGTTACGGTATGTCTTGTCAATCAGCATCGGGTCGGCATAGATCGCTTCGGCCGGCTCGCTGATGGCGTACGCCACACCGTTGCGACTGGTTATCTCGCCCCTGAGCGCAGGCACGGCCACCGTCTGAACCTGCTGGTCGGTCGCAGCCTGACGCAGCGCCGAGGAGCGCACCGTCCCCAGGTAGCCGGCTCGCAGCACGCCAACCAACAGCAGCACGATGACCAGTCCGAACATGAGCCCGATCCGACGGTCGATTGCATCGACGGTGCGACGCGGCGTGGTCGTCGACACGGCTCCCCTATCCCCCGAGTCCGCTGCCGCCGTTCAGGCTCGCAGTCGGCGATGACGAGCCGCCGGAGGCCGTGCCGGAGCCTGTCGAGCTCGTGGCCCCCGCCTGAGCGCTCCCGCCGGAGACCGTGGTTGTCACGGGGGGCGAGGCGACGTTCGACACCGTGCCTGCGGAGTTGGTCGAGCTGGCCGTGGCCGTGGTCGTGGTCGTGACCTGCGCATTGGCCGTGCCAGCACCGGCGGCGGTTGTGCCGGCAGCGTTCAGGGTCACCGTTGGCGTCGTCGGCGCCGCACCAATGGCACTGAGCGTGGAGCCGGCCTGCGTCAGCAGCGCATCGTGCTGCTGCTCGGCAGCCAGCCCAGCGAGGAACGCCGTCGCAGACGGCTTGCTGATATTGCGGATCGCCGCGTTCACATGCGCGCCGGTAGCCGCTTCCAGGAAGTGCACATCGAGCGGGTTTGGCAGGTGCATCCCATAGGAGGCTGCCAGCCGCTCAATGCGGCCGTTGTCGCTGAGCGCAGAGATCCTGGCAGCGAGGATCGCGTTGCTGCTCTGCAGGCTCGCCACCTGTTGCACCCCACTACCCACGCTTGCGCTCAACTTCAACACCTCGACCCGCAGCCCCACGATCAGCACCAGCATCGCCGCCACCAGCGGTATCCATGCCCGGCCCCTGACGATCCGGTCAAGCCGCGGTGCCTGCAGACGCAGCGTCCTGCGCGCCGCCGTCGCCTGTGTCGCGCCGCGAGCCCGCGCAGCCGCGGTGGCGCGCTCTGGTTGAGCATGGTCGAGCTCGCGCTCAAGCGCCGCGAGCGCCGCCGCGGCACGACTCGACGGGCGCGTCTGTGGTCGCGTGCGTACCGGGCGGCGAACGGTCGTCGATGGCGTCCGGGCGGACCCGTCCGCGCGTGAGCTGTTCAGCTTGGATGGCCGGCGAGTGCTCGGGCGCTCGCGCCCACGGCCGGCTGCGGTAGCTGGGGTCTGAGCCATGCTCTACAGCGACTCGAGCTTGCGTGCTGCGCGCAGGTGCGCAGACCTCGACCTGGGATTTGCCGCCACCTCGCCGGGCGTGGGAGCGATCGCTCGACGCGTGAGAAGCTCCGCCTCCGGTTCGTGACCGCATACGCAGACCGGCAACTGCGGCGGGCAAACGCAACCCCGGGCACGCTGCGCGAGGAAGCGCTTCACGCGGCGGTCCTCGAGCGAATGAAACGAGATGACCGCCAGTCTGCCTCCATCCGCGAGCACGTCCCAGGCCAACGGCAGCGCTGCGTCGAGCTGCGTCAGCTCGTCGTTGACGGCGATCCGCAGTGCCTGGAAGGTGCGCTTGGCCGGATGCCCGCCGGCGAACTGCGCCGGGACGGGGATCGCGGTCTTGATCACATCCACCAACTGCTGGGTCGTCGTCAGCGGGACGCGGTCGCGAGTCCTGTTGATCGCTCGCGCGATCGCGCCGGCGAAGCGCTCCTCGCCGAAATCACGCAGCACGCTCGCCAACCTGCGCTCGTCCCACGTGTTGACGATCGCCATCGCGGTGAGCTCCTGAGCCGGGTCCATCCGCATGTCCAGGGGAGCGTCATACGAGTATGAGAAGCCGCGCTCCCAGGTGTCGAGCTGCATCGACGACATACCCAGGTCCATGTAGACGACGTCAGCCCTTACACCCTCCGCGTGAAGCAGTGTCAGGCCGGCGACAAAGTCGCCCCGGATGAAGCGTGTACCGCAGCCCAACTCGGACGCCAGCTCGGCGAAGCGTTCCTGCGCGAGCGGATCCCGATCGATTCCGATCAGCGTGCCAGCCTGTCCGATTCGTTCGGCCACCAGGCGAGCGTGCCCGGCTGCGCCGACCGTGCAGTCGACGACGATGGCACCGGGTTCCGGGTCAACGAGGTCGATGAGCTCGCCGGCCAAGACGGGCACGTGCGGCGTGGTCATGTCAATCAGTGTTGTCAAAGCTCGCAGTGATCTCTGAGAAACGGGACAGGGCAAGGCTGTTGTAGCGGGCGAAGACGGTGCGGTCCCAGAGCTCCATGTGGTCGCCAGCGCCCGTGATCACCACGTCGCGGTCCAGCGACGCGAACTCCCTCGCCTGTGGCGGGATCACCAGACGGTTCGCGGAATCGAGCTCCAGATCCCAGGAGCGTCCATAGAGGAAGTTGCGCAGATCGTGCGCACGAGAGCTCAACGGGTTCAAGTCCGCCAACGCCGCCGAGGCAAACGCGTCGTGGTCGTCCGGACGCCAGATCGATAGTGAGCGCGTTTCCCCGCTTCCCGTGTCGGGCGAGAACGCGAGCACGACGCCAGCCTTCAGAGCCTCGCGATAGCGAGCGGGAATCGTCAGCCGGTTTTTCGTGTCCAGCGCGTGTTCGTAGGTGCCGCGGAAGATCAAGGTTGCTCATGTGGCTGGCGGGAGATTGAGATCCGGGTGGCTGGATGGGAGGAGTCCCGCCACCCGGATCCCTGCATGCGTGCCCCACCTTAACCCATTTCACCCCACTTTGCAACCCCATGAGGCTCACATGTCCCACCCAGCCATCACCGCCACGACACCCACCCACAGGGCACCCCGAGGCGAACCGCTACGCAGCCAGCCTGAGCCCGGACGCGATCTGCGCACTGCGCACCACCTCGCCAGGCGGCGCGAGCTCGACAAGCCGGTAGCCGACCCCCCACACGTTGACCACGTAGGCCAACCCTTCGCGCGAGAGCTTCCGACGCAGTCGTGATGCGTGCGAGTCGAGCGTTCGCGTCCTTGTGGCGGTGCTCCCACCATCGCTCCAGCCCCACACGGTCGCCATCAGCTCAGCCCTGCCGAAGACCCTGCACGGGTCTCCAGCCAGCACCAGTAGAAGGCTGAACTCCTTGTTTGACAAGCAGACTGGCCTGCCACCGACCCAGACCTGCCGGCCGGCCACGTCCACCGTCAGCGGGCCGACGCGCAGCCGTGCCGGCACCTTCCCACGTCTTGCTCGCCGCAGCAGGGCGGCCACACGCGCCCGCAGCTCGGCATAAGCGACGGCGCTGCGAGCGACGCAATCATCGCACCCGCGGTCAAGCGCCCGGATGCGATCCAGTGCCGAGCCGCCCTCGACGAGCGCAATGATCGGCAGGTCACAGTCAACGGTTGGTTGCGGTGACCCCGCCGAACGGATGCGATCGACCAGATCCAACCCGTCCCCGTCGGGCAGCCGGCGCTCGACCAAGAGCAGACCGACCGGCGCTCTCCCCAGGAGCTCCACTGCACCGGCCAGCGAGCCGGCTTCGACCACCGTGTATCCGTCGGCGGTCAGGTTGTCGCCCAGAAAAGCACGCGCCGCGCGGTCCTGGCTTGCCACCAAGATGGTTTCCATGCTGTCTGTCGCCATCACAGAAGATGGAGTCGTTGACGCGGCTGAATTAACCCCCCCTGCCTGTGCGGCAGTGGCTCTTAGGGCGCAAATACCGGGATTCCGTGCAACATCACTTTCATGCGTGCGCGCAGGCAGGAGTCGGCCATAAGATGCCGACGGCATGTACCGCCGCGGCAACTATTCCTCAGGCGAGGACTTCGTCCTCGAATATGGAGACCTGCGCTTCACCTTCAACGAGCGCGACTTCAGCGAGCGCTGTGAACAGGCGGCGCGCCGGCTTGGCTTCATCGGCGATGGGATCACCGACGACGAAACCGAGGATCTCATCAACCTGGTTGTCAACGGCGAGGTTACCGATCCCGCCTCGGCGCTGGGCCAGCACGTAAACGATTGCTGGCCGGAGCTCGTGGGCCCGTCTGACCGCTCACTCGTGCACTGGCTCCGGCGCTTGATCTTCCGTAGCGCCTGGCTCGATCAGCGTGTAAAGGAGGGTGAGCTGAGCATCCTCTTCGACGATGCCGGCGGTGACTTCGTCTACATCCAGCCCGAGCGAGGCGGCGAGCCGATTGCGTTGGCACCCGAGCCGAGCTGGGGGCGGGTCGCCTACGTCCGGCGCTGAGATGCTAAGCATCAAATAAGCGCTTAAGCCACCGCTTAGTTTCGCACGAGTCGGCTGAGCAAACCGCCCGTTGACCGTTTACGCTGGCGGCAATGAACGCGCGGATCTGGCTGGTAATACCGACCTATAACGAGGCCGAGAACGTCGCACCGGTCATCCACGCCGTCGCCGCAGAGATGGCAAAGATCGCGCCGGGCGAGCACCGGATCCTGATCGTGGACGACAACTCGCCCGACGGCACCGGGCGTATCGCCGACGAGCTGGCGCTCGAGCTGCCGGTCCTTGAGGTCCTTCACCGCAGCGACAAGGGTGGGCTCGGCCGTGCGTACATAGCCGGGTTCCAGCACGCCCTCGCAGGTGGCGCCGAAATCGTGGTCGAGATGGACGCGGACTTCTCCCATGATCCGCGCTACCTGCCGGAACTGATCGCCGCCGCCGACCACGCTGATCTCGTGCTCGGATCGCGTTACGTACCAGGCGGCGCAGTGCGCAACTGGAGTCTGATGCGCAAGCTGATCAGCCGCGGCGGCAGCATGTACGCACGTCTGGTGCTCGGCATCAAGGTCAGGGATCTGACCGGCGGCTTCAAGTGCATCCACCGCAACGTGCTGGAGGCGATCGACCTGGACACGCTGCGCGCCGACGGCTACGTCTTTCAGATCGAGGTCACCTACCGTGCGATCAGCGCCGGCTTCAAGGTCACGGAGGTCCCGATCCTGTTCGTTGACCGAACCACCGGATCCAGCAAGATGTCGGGAATGATCGCGATCGAGGCGATGCTTCTGGTGCCCAGGCTCCGACGCGAGCGCACACGTCAGCTGACGAGGTCGCGGTGAGCGCAGACGGCGCGCGACGGTCATCTAGGAGCCCTAGACCACGATGAGCGTGCAGGCGCCCCTGGGAGCGGCCCTGGACGGTGCTGGCGAGGTCGATGCGAGACATCGCCTTCTTGGGCGATCACCGCTCCTGCAGCAGCTGCGCGCGCTCGAGCGACCCCAGCTCGTCGGCGTCAGCGCCACCATCTGCGTCCCGCTGCTGGGCCTGCTGCTCTGCATGGCAGGCACCCGTACACCGTCGCTGGTACCGCAGTCAATCGCTCTGTGGCCGCTCGCATCGGGCATGGCGGGACCGCTGCAGTACGTCGGCATACACCTCAGCGTTGGCGAGGTCGTCACCGCGCTGGTGGCGGTGCTCGCCACATACCTGGTCGCGGTCAGATACAGCGAGCACGTCCCGGCGCGCGTGACCGTCTGGGCGGTGGTCGCGTTCACGGTGATCGTGCTCGTGGGCCCGCCGATGTTCTCCACCGACGTCTTTTCCTACCAGGCGTACGCGCGGATGTTCGCCCATTATCACATCAACCCGTACACGCACGGACCGGACGTCATCCAGCTGGACCCGCTCTACAACTACATAGGCGCCAAATGGATCGCCACGCCGAGCGTCTACGGACCGCTCTTCACGCTGCTCAGCGCGATCTTCGCGATGACCTCGATCGCGTTCAACGAGTTCGCCTTCAAACTGATCGCCGCGCTCGCGAGCGCCGGCACGATGGTGCTCATCTGGAAGGCCGCCAAGCGCCGCGGCGTCAGCCAGCCGCGCGCGATCGCGCTTTTCGGTCTGAACCCGCTGGTCACGCTCTACGGTGTCGGCGGTGGCCACAACGACCTGCTGATGCTGCTGCTGAGCACGGCCGGCGTCTACGCGACGCTCGCACGACGCGACGGAGTGGCCGGCGGCCTGATCACCACCGCCACCGCGGTGAAGCTGACCGGGGCGATCACCCTGCCCTTTGCGCTGGCAAGCGAGACCGGCCACGAACGCAGCCGCCGCAAGCGCTTCGTGGTCGCGACCGCAGCCGTGACCGCGCTGGTCGCGGGCATTAGCTACCTGGCCTTCGGGACAGGGGTGTTGCATCTCTCGAGCACCCTGCAGCAGGTTCAGTCCGAAGGGGCCTGGCAGAGCCTGCCAGGCTTCTTCTTCTCAGTCGCGCGCGTGCCGGTGTCCCACGTGGTGCAACTGGCGGACGAGGCGCTGCTCGCGGGCATCGTCGCGTGGCTCTTGTGGCGCGTCTGGCAGCGCAGGCTCGACTGGATCGAGGGGGCCGCATGGGCGACGTTTGCGGTGCTCGCAACCGCCTGGTCGCTGTTGCCGTGGTACGTGTGCTGGCTGATGCCGCTGGTCGCGCTCACCAACAACCGCCGCCTCTGGCGGATCGCCACCGTGGCGACGCTGATGGGCGGCGCGATCATGATCGCGGGCGCCTTTCCCAGCTGGAACTGGCTGTAGACGGGCGCGAGGCTGGTGGCTCGCTGCGCTAGCCCCCAGCCGGGCTGGGGCCGCCGAGCGTGGCCGGGCGGGTATCCTGCAGCTCTCCTTCCGGCGACTGCGACGAGCCGGCCGGCTGGAGCGCCTCGAGCCGCTCCACCCTCCTGGCCAAGGCTGCCATCGCATCAGCGATCGGATCGGGCAGATGCGCCCAATCAGCATCCGGACCGTCTGGCTTGCGGCCCTCGATCCGTACAGGGCGTCCCGGGATACCAACCACCGTCGAATCCGGCGGAACATCGTGAATCACAACTGTGTTCGCGCCGATCTTCGCCCCGCGCCCGACGTCGATCGGCCCGAGCAGCTTTGCGCCCGAACCGATGATCACCTCGTCGTGCACCGTGGGGTGGCGCTTGCCGGTTGCAAAGCCGGTGCCGCCGAGCGTCACGCCCTGATAGATCGTCACCTCCGCGCCGACCTCCGCCGTCTCACCGATCACGACACCCATGCCGTGGTCGATGAACAGTCCGGGCCCGATCCGGGCGGCGGGGTGAATTTCGATGCCGGTGAGTGATCGTGTCAGGAGCGCGAGCATACGCGCCGGCAGGTGCCATCCGGCCGCAAAGAGACGGCTGGCGACGCGGTGCGCCAGCAGCGCCTGCACACCGGGCCAGGCGGCGAGTATCTGAAGCGACGAGACGCCCTGCGCAGCCGGATCACGGCTGCGCACGGCCGCCAGATCGCGTCTCACCTCGGTGATCGCCGCCCGGTAAGGCCTCGCCAGACTCATCGCCACACGCTACCCCCGGCCACCGTCAGGCGCGAACCAGGCCAGTGAGACGTAGCGCTCGCCAGAGTCCGGCAACACCACCGCGATCCTCGCTCGCGCGAACTCAGGCCGGGCGGCCACCATCAGTGCCCCCGCGACGGCGGCCCCGGCCGAGATCCCGGCGAGCACCCCTTCGCGCGAGGCGAGGTGCTGTGCGGCCAGCACCGCGACATCATCAGCGATCGGCAGCACCTCATCGATCACCTCGCGGTTGAGCACCGCCGGGACAAAACCGGCACCGATGCCCTGGATGCGGTGTGGGCCGGCAACCCCGCCCGAGAGCACCGGCGAAGCGGCCGGCTCGACCGCCACCACACGCACCTTCGGGTTGCGGCTCTTCAGGTGCTCGCCGACACCGGTGATCGTGCCCCCAGTGCCGACCCCGGCGACGAACACGTCGATGCGGCCGTCCAGTGCATCCCACAGCTCAGGGCCCGTGCCACGGCGGTGAGCCTCGGGGTTGGCTGGATTCGCGAACTGATCAGGGAGGTACACGTCGTCGCGGCCGGCCATGTCCTTGGCGGCCTGTACCGCCTCGTGCATACCCCCAAGCGACTCGGTCACCTCGACGCGCGCGCCGTAGAGCGCCAACAGCCGCTCGCGCTCCCGGCTCATGCCCTGCGGCAGTGTGAGCACGAGGTCATACCCCTTCGCGGCGCAAACGAAGGCCAGTGCAATCCCGGTGTTTCCGCTTGTGGCCTCGACGATCGTCGTGCGGCCCGGCTCGATCCGTCCCTCGCGCTCCGCCGCCTCGATCATGGCCAGACCGATGCGGTCCTTGATGCTGCCGCCGGGGTTGAACGCCTCCACCTTCGCGAACAGTGCCGCTTCCGAGCCGGGCGGCAGCGTCCGCGTCAGTTGGATCAGCGGCGTGTGGCCGACATACCCGGTAATGCCGTTGGCTGTGTGAAGCATGCACCGCTGAATCTAGCGGCGGCGGCCTCAGATGAAGTACATGGCCTGACCTTCGACCCGCGCCTCGCGCTCGGCCGCCTCTGCGACGGTGCAGTCGCGCAGAACCGCAGTGGCCGCTCGGGCGGCGTCGGCGAACACCCCGCTGGCCTGGGCGCCGAGCGGCCCGTCCAAGAACTCCACGACCTCGAGCACGGTCACTTCCGTGGCGGATCGGGCGAAGCTGTAACCACCCTTCACCCCGCGCTGTGAGCGCAGGACACCTGCACGCCTGAGGGTCGCAAGCAGTTGCTCCAAGAACTGCAGGGGTATTTGACCACGCCGGGCAAGCTCGGCGACGGGCACTGGGCCTCCGTCGCCGATGCGGTGCAGCTCGATCAGCGCACTCAGCGCGTATCGCGATTTGCTCGTGATTGAAAGCAGCTCAGATCCATCCACGTTCGGTCGCTATGAGGACCGCCTGGGCACGATCCATCGCGCCCAGTTTGCCGTAGACGTTGTGCAGATGCGTGCGCACCGTGCTGGTCGAGAGCCCGAGCTCGGATGCGATCTGCTTGTAGACCATGCCTCTGGCAAGGCGTCTGAGCACATCGACCTCGCGGGTGGACATCGGACAAGGGTCGATCTGACGGGGTCGGTCGGTGCCGATGGCGATCGGCAGCTCGTACATGATGCGCCGCAGCTGCTCGGCGCTGAGGTTGACCGGGCGCGCGGCGCCCAGCAGCTCCGACGGGGCGACCGGGGCGCCGAGCAGGTAGTGCGCGAGCATATCCGCGAGCCTGATGATCGCCGCCTCGCCATTGGCGTTGGTGGAGTGATGTGCTTCGATCGCCTGGGCCACCGTCGCCGGCAGCCCCCAGCGCCTGGCCACCACCCCGCCGACGACTGCATGGTCAACCCCAAGCTCACGCCGTTCGCGAGCCACGCGCTCATCCGGTGTCCGCGCGTCGGCGTGAACCTGAGCTGGATACCCCGGATAGGCGTGCACGAGCACGAGCTTGCCGAGGTCGTGCATCATCGATGTCACCATCAGCCGGTCGCGTTCCTCGTGCTGGACCTCTGCCGCGATCCGCTCAGCGGCTCGCTGCGTGGCGCTGCCGTGCAGCCGTAAGCGCTCCGGGAGGTTCTGCCACGCCGCGGTGCGCTCGAAGAAGTCATAGGTGCGCGCACGCTGCACGATCGCCAGCACGGTTGCAGAGGAGAGCGTCTCGACCGCGCGCACGGCGCTGTCCACGCGACCACGAGAGGCTGTATCGCCGCGGTTGGCCAGCCGCATCACGGCGATCGTCAAAGCGAGGTCACCTTCGACAGCTCGCACCAGGTCGGCCGTGGTCGGCTCTCCTTCGGCAAACAGGTCAAGCACCCGGTCGCGCGTCGCGCTCAGCATCGGGAAGGCCTCGAGCGCCTCGAATGCCGAGGTCAGGCGCCTGCCCTGCCCCTCGTTGTGGTGGCGCTCACGGGCCGCTGCCTGGTCGGTGGGAAGGCTGATCGTGTTTGCGGTGCGGGCCACTTGCTGGTTGTGCGCAGGGGAGCAGGAGGGGATCGGTGGGGCACAGCCCACCACCGCTGCTATCGGCAGTTGGCCGCGATTTGTTTAGCCGTCTCCTCCGATGTCAGCCGGATAGCGCCCGGTCGATCAGCGCGACGGTCCTGTCGCGACCGAGCAGTGCGACCGTCTCGAAGATCCCCGGCGAAACGGTCGTGCCCGCGATCGCGACGCGCAGCGGCTGAAAGACCTGCCCGGGTTTGAGCCCACGCTCAGCCACGATGGCGCGCAGCTCCTGCTCCACCGCGTCTGCGTCGAAGACGTCAAGCGCCGCCAGTCGCTGCCTGACCTCGGTCAGGACATCGCGTGCCCCCGCCGCGCCAAGCACCTTTGCGAATGCGGCGGAGTCCGCGCGTGGGCCATCAAACAGAAAGCCGGCGAGTGGCCAGAAGTCGGCCAGCGTCTGGATCTTCTCGCGTGAGATCTCGACCGCCGCGCGCAGGCCGCTGCGACCGGTGAACTGCTCGAGCCGGCGCGTCAGCTCATCGACCGGCAGCGCCCGCAGGTGCATGCCGTTCAGGTGCCTGAGCTTCTGTTCGTCAAACACCGCGGGGCTGCGGGAGACGCGGTCAAGGCGGAAACGCTCGGCCATCTCGGCCATCGTGAAGAACTCCTCGTCGGGCGCGAAGCCGGTGCCGAGCAGGGCGATGTAGTTGTTGACGGCCTCGGGGAGGTAGCCCCGGTCGCGCAGCTCCTGAACCGACGCGGCACCGTGACGCTTTGAGAGCTTCTTGCCGTCCGGGCCCAGCAGCATCGGCAGGTGCGCGTAGTGGGGTGGCTCGGCCCCCAGAGCCCTGAAGACGAGCAGCTGCTTGGGCGTGTTGGAGATGTGATCCTCGCCGCGGACAACGTGCGTTATGCCCTCGTCAAGGTCGTCCACGGCGACCGCAAAGTTGTAGAGCACCGAGCCGTCAGCGCGCGCGATGATGGGATCGTCCATGCTCGCGTTGGGGAAGCTCACCTCGCCGCGCACCAGATCGATGAAGCTCGTCACACCGTCGTCCGGAACGCGCAGGCGCACTGCCCCGCTCGCCTCGGGCGTGCCGCGGAAGCCGCGGTCGGCGCCGTGGCGCTGCTTGTAGGCGCGCACAACCTCCGCGTCCGCACTCGAATGGTATGCATGACCTTCGGCCAGCAGCTGCGCCAGCGCCATGCGGTGGCGGGGCGTATTGGCGATCTGCGAGAGCGGTCCCTCATCCCAGTCGAGCCCAAGCCAGCTCAGCGCGTCGAGAATCTGCTCGACGTTGGCCTCTGTCGAGCGTTCACGGTCTGTATCTTCGATGCGCAGCACAAACGATCCCCGTCGCCCGGCGCCGCCCTCGTCGGCGGGACCGTTGGCCAGCAGCCAGTTGTAGAGCGCCGTCCTGGCGCCGCCGATGTGCAGGGCGCCGGTGGGCGATGGTGCAAAACGAACTCTCATGATGACCGGAGGCCCATGCTAGACACAGAGGTTCCAGGACGGCCCGCAGGATGCTGATCGGCGCCCATGTCTCCCCCGCCGGCGGCCTCCACAAGGCGATTGAGCGCGGCACTGAGCTCGGCGCGGAAGCGATCCAGATCTTCAACCAGTCCCCGCGCATGTGGCGCCCCACCGCCTACAGCGAGGATGACCTGGCGCGCTTTCGTGAAGCCCGCGCAGGGAGTGCCGTCGAGGCCGTGCTGATCCACGCCGTTTACCTGCTCAACTGCGGCTCTGAAGATCCTGAGATAGCCGCCAAGTCGCTCACCTCACTCACCCATTCGCTGCGGATCGGCGCGGCGATCGGAGCCAGCGGCGTCGTGCTTCACCCCGGTTCGGCCAAGACCGGTGACGTCGGCGCCGCGATCACGCGCGCCGGCAAGGTGATCGCTGAGGCGCTCGCCGAGTCGGAGCGCTGCGAGCTGCACCTCGAGGACACCGCCGGCGCAGGCGGCACGCTGGGGCGGTCCTTCGCCGAGCTGGCGGCGCTGATCGACGCCGCCGGCGCCTCGAGCCGCCTCGGGCTGTGCCTGGACTCCTGTCATCTGCTCGCCTCCGGGTACGAGGTCCGGACCGTCGAGGGACTGGCGCACACCCTGTCTGAGTGCGACGCCGCGGTGGGACTTGAGCGCCTGCGCTCGCTGCACCTGAACGACTCGCTCACCGGCCTCGGCTCAAACCGTGACCGCCACGCGGCTCCCGGGACTGGCGAGATTGGCGCAGACGGGCTATCGGTCTTTCTTTCGGACCCGCACTTTGAGAGCCTGCCGGTGGTGCTGGAGACAGGCAGCGCCGACGGCGCCGTGGCCGCCAGCGACATCGCGCTCGTGCACGCGCTGCGCAGGCGTGGGCTATCGATGCGTAAGGCTGCGCAAAGCGGGTAGGGTGTGTGGCGTGAGCGCAGGACGCCGACGTCAACATGCATCGAGGCAGGCCGCAGACGCGCTCGTCGTCTTCGGCATCACCGGTGACCTCGCGCGAAAGATGACGTTCAGGTCGCTCTACCGGCTCGAGCTGCGCGGCCTGCTGGAGGTACCGGTGGTCGGCGTTGCCGTGGACGACTGGAAGGTCGAACAGCTGGTCCAGCGAGCCAGGGAGTCGATCGTGGACGGCGGTGAGCAATTGGACGAGACCGTCTTCGCGCGTTTCGCCGAACGCCTGAGCTATGTGAGCGGCGACTTTGCCGACCCGCAGACCTACAACCGGCTCGTGCGCCAGCTTGGACACCTGCACAACCCGACCTTCTATCTGGAGGTTCCGCCCAGTCTCTTTGAGACGGTGATCGCCGGTCTGCACGAGGCGGGACTTCTCGCAAACGGTGAGCGCGTCGTGGTGGAGAAGCCATTCGGGCACGACCTCGCATCAGCGCGCAAACTGGCTGCCGACCTGCACCAGTATCTGCACGAGGATCAGCTCTACCGAATCGACCACTTCCTCGGCAAGATGGGCCTTCAGGAGATTCTCTACCTGCGCTTTGCCAACACCACGATCGAACCGATCTGGAACCGCAACTACGTCTCGTCGGTGCAGATCACGATGGCGGAAACGGTCGGGGTTGAGGATCGCGGGCACTTCTACGACCCCGTCGGAGCGCTGCGCGACGTCGTGGTCAACCACCTCCTGCAGGTCGTCGCCGCGGTCGCGATGGAGCCGCCCGCCGGCGGCGACGCCGACACGCTGAAGACTGCCAAGTACTCGGTCCTGCGCTCCATGGCCAACGCCGATCCGGCCCGCTACGTGCGCGGCCAGTACGAGGGCTACCGGGCGATCCCCGGCGTCGCCACGGACTCGACCACCGAGACCTACGCAGCGCTGCGACTGGAGATCGAAAACTGGCGCTGGGCTGGGGTGCCTTTCTTCCTGCGCACGGGCAAGTGCCTGCCCGCCAAGCAGACC
>JAJZID010000269.1 GCA_021810705.1 Actinomycetes bacterium | reverse complement strand
CCGCGACCGTCAGCTCGCGCCCGGCCGCGTGCCAGGCGGCACACTCGGCGATCGCAAGCTTCAGCACGTGGTCTGTCATCGGGCCGATCAGCCCCGTCTGCTCGACGATCTCAAGGAAGGCCGCCGGCTGCAGCAGCCCGAGCTCCGGGTGCTGCCAGCGCACCAGCGCCTCGGCGCCGTGCACCGCGCCGCTCTCCAGGTCGACGATCGGGTGGAAGTGCACGACGATCTCATCTTCCTTGTCCAGCGCGCGGCGGAAGTCACCGACCAGGTTCAGCCGTGAGGCCGAGTGGTGGTCCTGGCCGTGGGTGTAGAAGCGATGGCTGTCGCGCTCGGCCTTGGCCTCGTACATGGCGATGTCGGCGCGTCGCAGCAGCGTCTGCGCGTCGTGGCCGTCGCTCGGGTAGCGGGCGACGCCGATGCTGGCGTCGATCTGCAGCGTGATGTCGTCGAAGCTGACCGGCTCGCGCAGGCAGGCGACCACGTCCTCTGCGATCGCCGTCAGCGACGCCAGGTTCTCGGTCCGGACGGCCGGCAGCACGCCGAACTCATCCCCGCCGAAGCGTGCCACCAGGCCGTCGTCGCCGATCCGCGCCGCCAGCCTCGGGCCGAGCTCCCTGAGCAGGTCGTCGCCGTACTGGTGGCCGAGCGTGTCGTTGATGTCCTTGAAGTGGTCGAGGTCGAGCAGCAGCACGCCGAAGGAGCCCGACGGCCCGCCCCCTGCGGCGATCAGCTCATCGACCCGCTCGTTGAAGCACTTGCGGTTGGCAAGCCCGGTGAGCTCGTCGGTCAGCGCCATCTTGGCAAGCTCCTTGCCGCGGTGCTGAGAGAGCAGCAGCTCGCCGATCAGGTGCTGGAAGATCACCAGCACCAGCGCGAACATCAAGAGGCCCCAGACGTGGAGCTGGCTTGTCAGGTAGACGGCGATCATCGTCAGCACGGCGGTCGCGAGCTCGGCCGAGATGAAGGGGCGAAGCTCACCCAGCTTGGTGAGGAAGCGCTCGCGCTTGATCCAGCCGGTGTAGGCGGCGCCCATCGCCAGGTTCAGCGCGAGGCCGACGATGAAGGTCGCGAACACGAGCAGGTAGTAGAGCGGCTGGTAGTGCTGGTAGTTGGGCCCACGCAGCTGCACGCCGGCGGGTCCTGCAACCCAGCGAAACCAGAGCCCGCTGAGCAGCGGAAACCAGCTGAAGGCCAGCAGGTTGTGGCGGAAGTTGTGGCCCCGCTCGCGCCAGCGCAGCCAGCCGAAGATGACCGTTGCCAGGCCGACAGCGGCGGCAGCCGGGCCGCCGAGCAGGACGGCGGCGAGCATGATGCTCAGGAAGCTGCCCGAGATCGCGATCGTCGCGGACGGGAGCGCCGTGGCGGTGAGCTCGCTGCCGACGGCCAGCACCATCAGGATCGCCAGATAGGCCGGGTTCCAGTCGCCGAGGCCTGGGGCGAACAGTGAGAGCGTCACGCCGAGCGCGAGTGCGGCGGCGGTGCCGGCGATCTGAAAGGCGGCCAGGGCGCGGCCGGGGGCGCGCGGCTCCGGTGCCGTGGAGTCCGGCGGTGCCTCCGCGCGGGCGTCTGGATGCGGGTTCTCGGTCATCCGGTGGGCAGGCTCGGCGTGGGATCGTTTCGTCCCGGCGCAGCCATCTCCTGCAGGCCTTCGGGCGGGTCGCTCGGCGCGCGGGCGTCGGGGTCGGCCGGCGCCGCGTCAAGGCCGAGCCTCACGCGGTCGATCGGGCGCAGCGTGAACCAGGCGACCACCGCCGCCACGCCGAGCGCCGAGACGGCGTAGGCCGCGCGCGGGGAGCTGAGCGCGGTCACGGCGCCGCCGGCGATGAAGCCGAGCGCCGGTGCTGTCTGAATGGCGGACTCCACCACCGCCATCACGGCCGCCTGGCGCCGCAGCGGGATGCGCTCCTGCAGGGCGGTGCGGGCCGCCACCCAGGCGGCGCTGTTGCCGATCCCGCCGAGGAACGAGAAGGCGCAGGCGAGGGCGAGCGTCGGCGCGGCCGCCAGGCCGCCGTAGCCGAGCGCCTCGAGCAGCGCGCTGGTTCCTAGCACCGCCATCAGCGTGCGCCGCTCGGCGAGCGCGAAGCCGAGCCCGCCGGCGACCATGCCCGCACCCCAGGCGGTGAGCAGCAAGCCGTAGCCGAGGTCGCCGGCGTGCAGCGTCTGCTTGGCGAATATCACCTCGATCGGCAGCGCCACCGAGCCCAGGCCGATCGCCAGCGCGATCGCCACGACCAGGCGGCTCACGGTGGGGCGGGTGCGCAGCGTCTGAAGGCCGGCCCGCAGCCGGCCGGCAAAGCCGGCGTCGGTGTCGCTCTCGATGCGCAGGTGCCGCGCCGTCACGATGATCAGCGCGGCGACCAGGAAGGTGGCGGCGTCAAAGCGCAGCGCGGTGCCGGTGCCGTTGGTGGCCGCGAGCACGCCGGCGAGCGCCGGGCCGCCGGCGATCACGACCATCGCGCCGAGGTTGATCAGCGCGTTGCCCTCGCGCAGCAGCCCGTCACGTGTCAGGCCGGTGGCGAGCGCCGTACGCGTGAGCGCCGTGGCGGTGATCGCCAGCAGGCCATCGGCGGCGACCAGCGCCAGCACCAGCGGCAGCGAGAAGTGCCGCGCGGTGGCCGTGGCGATCATCACGTAGATGAGCGCCTCCAGCGAGAACAGCACGGCCAGCACGTAGCGGGGCGGCAGCGGCTCGACCCGCGTCGTCAGCGGCGGCGCGAGCAGGGAGGGCAGAAAGCGCAGGGTCAGGAACATGGCGGCGGTCGCGAGCGGGCTGCGGGTGCGGTCGTAGACGAGGATCGCGAGCGCCACCTCCCCGACCCAGTTGCCGAGCTCGTTGACCCAGGCCGTTAGCGCCACATGGCGGAAGCCAGGGGAGCGCAGCGGGCGGAGATCGAGCATCGGCTAACGGGCGGTTATGCGCGGCATAACCAGGTCGGCTCTACCGAAGCGGGGGGCACAGGGGCAATCTTCGTAACGCGATAAGCAGCACCTTCCGTCGGCAGCACCTTCAAGCGGAAACGTTCAAGACATTCAAGCCAAACACAAGGGAGTCGCCACCATGGGTATCCGCGTCATTGGTTAGTTTGATTTAAGCGGGGTCGAGGAATCGAGCAGGATCCGATTCCTCGACCCCGCCCGACACACTCACGGTCCTGATCGGAAGTTTCCGTAAATACCCTTAGAAACCCTTGCAAGATGCGTTGCAAGGGTTTGAGCGTTTAAGCGGGTCCGGGGGCTCACCTATGCTCCCGCGCATGTCGGCGCTGCGCAGCGATCAGGGCGGTGAGCCGGAGCCGGCGGGCCAGCTTGGGCGCCTGAGCGCGGAGCCACTCGGCATCGACGAGCTGTTCGCGCTCGCTGAGCAGGCTGCCGGTCCACCCCCGGAGCCGTCCGCGCCCGTGGCCGAGCCGCGCCCCACGCCGCCGCCCATCCCTCCGCCGCGGCCATCCACCAGCACCCGTCCGGCCGCTCGCCGCCACGTGCCGGTGCGCGATCTGGAGGTCGGTGAGCTGCGCGCCTTCTGTGCCGCCGCGACGCTCGGCAGCATCGCCGAGGCGGCGCGCGCGATGGGCGTCAGCCAGCCGGCGATGTCAAAGCGCATGCGC
>JAJZID010000268.1 GCA_021810705.1 Actinomycetes bacterium | reverse complement strand
CTACAGCACGGACGCGCGGGTGCTGCAGGCGATCCGTGACGAGCACCCGATCGTCGCAAGGATCGAGCGTTGGCGCGAGCTGACGAAGCTGAGCGCCACCTACCTGGAGGCGCTGCCGCAGCTGATCGCGGCCGACGGCCGTGTCCACACAACCTTCAACCAGACGGCCGCGGCGACCGGCAGGCTCTCCTCCAACAGCCCGAACCTGCAGAACATCCCGATCCGCACGCCGCTTGGCCGCGAGATCCGCGCCTGCTTCGTGGCCGAGCCCGGCAACCTGCTGGTCAGCGCCGACTACTCGCAGGTCGAGCTGCGGCTGCTGGCGCAGATCGCCGACGAAGATGTCCTCAAGGAGATCTTCCGCCGCGGCGAGGACGTCCACACAGCCACCGCGATGCGCGTCTTCGGCGTCGAGGCCGACCAGATCGACTCCGGCATGCGCTCGAAGGCGAAGATGATCAACTACGGGATCGTCTACGGGCTCTCGGCCTACGGGATGGCTGACCGCCTGGACATCCCGCAGAGCGAGGCCGATGAGTTCATTCAGCGCTACCTGGACGGCTTTCCGGCGGTCAAGCGCTTCATCGAGCAGACGATCGCGCAGGGCACCGAGCAGGGTTACGTCTCCACCCTGTTCGGGCGCCGGCGTCAGGTGCCTGAGCTGCGCTCCCGCCGCTATGAGATGCGCAAGCAGGGTGAGCGCTTCGCCGTCAACATGGTGATTCAGGGCACGGCGGCAGACATCATGAAGGTGGCGATGGTGCGCGCCCATGCCGCGCTCAGCGCCGCCGGGCTGAGCTCACGGCTGATCCTGCAGATCCACGACGAGCTGCTGTTCGAGGGCCCCGCCACCGAGGCCGAGCAGGTGCGCGCGCTCGCGACTCAAGCGATGGAGGGTGCCTACGCGATGGATCCGCCGCTGGCCGTCGAGGCGGGCATCGGGGGCGACTGGCTGGCGGCCAAGTGAGCCCCGGCCAGCGCCCGGTCGCCGCGGGCTGACACCTGGGCGGGGTGGGCGATCGCCAGGTAGTGGTTGAAGGACCAGTCCACGAAGCGCTTCGTGCTCATCCCGGCCAGCGCCGGTCCGAGCAGCCGTGGCGGCACTTTCGGGATCAGCCACTGGACCCGCAGCATCCACTCGTACTGCCAGCGGTGCGCCGCGCTGAAGGCGCCGTAGCGGGCCAGCGCCGCCGCCCTGCTCTGGCGCCCGGCGATCACGTCGGCCAGCTCGCGACCGCAGGCGATGCCGAAATAGAACGCGGTCCGGATCCCCTCGGCGGTGAGCGGCAGGCAGTGGCCCGCTGAATCGCCGACGAAGAAGATGCCGCCCTCGGTCGCCTCGCGGATGCGGTGCGGGATCCAGTTGCCCTGGTAGCCGCTCGGGTCGCGTTCGAGGTCACGGGCGAGTGCGACGGTGGGGTCCTTGACGTGAAAGCGCGGGTCGAACGAGCCGACGCCGATGCGCAGCTCGTCGCCCGCCGGGAAGCTCCAGCCGTAGCCGGCCGGCACGTAGCGGCGGTCGATCCAGATCTCCAGCTCCTCGCCGCTCCCGTGGGGATGCACCTCGAGCCCACGCGATAGGTAGGCGTCGGGTGGTTGGATCGGCGTGCCCCGGCCGAGCACGCGGCGCCAGCCGAGCGCGTCCACGACCAGCGGCGCGCGGATCTCACCACGGTCGGTCTTGACCACATGCATCTGCTCGGACCCCTCGGGCGGTGGCCCCTCCACCTTGGCGGTCTCGAATTCGAAGCTGCCCTGCTGAGCAAGCAGCGCGCAGAGCTCACCGTAGTCGAAGGTGGAGAAGGTCCACGGGAGCCTGTAGCGAGCGGTCATGTGGGGTGTGTGAATGACGACCTCGCCGAAGCGCTGGCGGTGCGAACCCATCAGCTCGAGCGCCTCCAACCACCCCGTCGGGATGCCGCAGGCCGATGTCTGGCGCTCGCCGATCTCGTAGCGGTCAACCACGAGCACGTGGGCGCCGGTGCCCGCCAGCTCGCGGGCGACCGCCAGGCCGGCGAAGCTCGCGCCGCAGATCAACACGTCGCAGTCGCGCTCCAGCGGCGTGCGTTCGCTACCGCGCTTGGTCGCTCGTGTGGGCACAGGGCCGGATGATAAAAGCCTCGAGGGCAGTCCGGGGCAGGCTGCCGGCGGCTACACTCAAGTGTCCACATGTCAACGCTTACAGCCCCCAACCCCACCGAACAGGCGGACGCCAAGGTCGTGCCAGGTTCCAACGGCCTGCTGCTCGAGATCGACGGCAAGATCGTCCCCAATTACGACGCCACCATTCACCCCTTCTCCGAAGGGGATGTCGTCACCGGCCACGTCGTCCGCATCGACAACGACGAGGTCCTGGTCGACATCGGCTACAAGTCCGAGGGCGTCATCCCCTCAAACGAGCTTTCGATTCGCAAATCCGTCGATCCCAGCTCGGAGGTCTCGCTCGGTGAGGAGGTCGATGCGCTGGTCCTGACCAAGGAGGATCAGGATGGCCGGCTGATCCTCTCCAAGAAACGCGCCCGCTTCGAGAAGGCGTGGCGCCGGATCGAGGCCGCCGCGCAGTCCGGCGAGCCGGTCGAGGGCACCGTGATCGAGGTTGTCAAGGGCGGGCTGATCATCGACCTTGGCGTGCGTGGCTTCCTGCCCGCCTCGCTGGTCGACATCCGCCGCGTTCCCAATCTCGACGAGTACATGGGCACCGCGATCGAGTGCAAGGTGATCGAGCTCAACCGCTCGCGCAACAACGTTGTGCTCTCGCGCCGCGCCGTGCTCGAGGAGCAGCGCAAGGAGGATCGCGAGCGCATCCTCGACCGGCTGCAGCCGGGCCAGGTCGTGGAGGGTGTGATCTCCAACATCGTCGAGTTCGGCGCGTTCGTCGACCTTGACGGCATCGACGGTCTGATCCACATCTCCGAGCTCTCCTGGTCGCACGTCAACCACCCGTCGGAGATCCTCAACATCGGTGACACGGTGTCGGTCAAGGTGCTCGACATCGACCGTCAGCGCCAGCGTATCTCCCTGGGCTTGAAGCAGACCCAGGAGGATCCGTGGCAGCGTGTGGTCGACACCTACAACATCGGCGACGAGCTCGAGGGGACCGTCACGAAGGTCGTCACCTTCGGTGCCTTCGTCGAGATCCTCGACGGCGTCGAGGGCCTCGTGCACATCTCCGAGCTGGCTCAGCACCACGTCGAGAACCCGCGGGAGATCATCCAGCCGGGCGATCCTGTGCGGGTGAAGATCCTCGAGATCGACTCCGAACGCCGACGGCTGTCGCTGTCGATCAAGCGTGTGGAGGGTCAGGTCCTCCCGGTGCGCCCGATCGTCGCCCCCGGCGCCGACGAGATCGATCAGGAGCCGATTGACGCGTCCGAGTTCGAGCAGATGCCCGAGCTTGGCCTGTCCGAGGACGTGTTCGCCGAGGCCGCCGAGCCCGAGGCCGTCGAGCCCGAGGCAGCTGGGGCCGACGAGCCCGAGGCAGCTGGGGCCGACGAGCCCGAGGCCTAGGTCCGGCCGACGAGCCGCAGATCCGGAGTTCGCGAGGGCGGTACGGTCAGCGCCGTGCCGCCCTTTGTTGGTCTCACAGGCGGCCTGGCCGCCGGCAAGTCAACCGCTC
>JAJZID010000267.1 GCA_021810705.1 Actinomycetes bacterium | reverse complement strand
TCGTGCACCAGGTCAACCTCGAGTACCTCTCGCGGGTGGTGTTCGTCGCCGAGGACGGCGCCCCCAAGCTCGCCTACCCGGACACGCTGGTCGGAACCGACTCGCACACGACGATGGTCAACGGCCTGGGCGTGCTCGGCTGGGGTGTGGGCGGGATCGAGGCGGAGGCGGCGATGCTCGGCCAGGCGCTGTCGATGCTGATCCCACAGGTGATCGGCTTTCGCCTGCACGGGCAGCTGCCGGAGGGCGCGACCGCGACCGACCTGGTGCTGACCGTCACCGAGATGCTGCGCGCGCGCGGCGTGGTCGGCAAGTTCGTCGAGTTCTTCGGCTCGGGCCTGTCCGGCCTGCCGCTGGCCGACCGCGCGACGATCGGCAACATGTCGCCGGAGTTCGGCTCGACCTGCGCGATCTTCCCGATCGACGCAGAGACGATCCGCTACCTGCGCTTCAGCGGCCGGCCGGAGCACCAGGTGAAGCTGGTCGAGGCCTATGCCCGCGCCAACGGCCTGTGGCACGATGAGCACTCCGAGCAGCCGACCTTCACCGACATGCTCGAGCTCGATCTGGCGAGCGTCGTGCCAAGCATCGCCGGCCCGCGCCGGCCGCAGGACCGGATCGCGCTGAGCGACGCCAAGCAGGGCTTCGAGCGGGCGCTCACCGACTACGTTCCCGCGGCGCCCGCGCCCGCTGGCGCAGGCGCCGGTCAGGCGCCCACACAGACGGCCCTTGACAGCGCCGTCAAGGTGACGCTCGCCGACGGCACCGTCACCGAGCTCGACCACGGGCACGTCGTGATCGCCGCGATCACCAGCTGCACCAACACCTCGAACCCGTCGGTGATGGTCGCCGCAGGCCTGTTGGCGCGCAACGCGGTGCAGCGCGGCCTGAGCGTCAAGCCGTGGGTCAAGACCTCGCTTGCGCCGGGCTCGAAGGTGGTCAGCGAGTACCTGGACCGCGCCGGGCTGACCGAGTACCTCGACGCGCTCGGATTCAACCTCGTCGGCTACGGCTGCACCACCTGCATCGGCAACAGCGGTCCGCTGCCGCCCGAGGTCTCAAAGGCAGTCGGCGAGGCTGACCTGGCGGTCGTCAGTGTGCTGTCGGGCAACCGCAACTTCGAGGGGCGCATCAACCCCGACGTGAAGATGAACTACCTCGCCTCCCCGCCACTGTGCGTCGCCTACGCGATCGCCGGCAGCATGGACGTGGACCTCTACTCCGAGCCGCTCGGGGCTGACCGCCACGGGCAGGAGGTGTACCTGCGCGACATCTGGCCGAGCTCGGCGGAGGTCGCTCAGGTGGTCGGCGAGGCGGTCCAGTCAGACATGTTCCGCAAGAGCTACGGCGAGGTCTTTGACGGCGACGAGCGCTGGAACAGCCTCGAGGTCCCGCAGGGCGAGCTATACGCCTGGGATGAGCGCTCCACCTACGTGCGTCGCCCGCCGTTCTTCGAGCACCTGCAGCGCACCCCCGAGCCGGCGCAGGACATCAACGGCGCAAGGGTGCTCGCGATCCTGGGCGACAGCGTCACCACCGACCACATCTCACCGGCCGGTTCGATCAAGCCAGGCGGTCCCGCGGCGCAGTACCTGAACGCACACCACGTCGAGGCGGCCGACTTCAACTCCTACGGCTCGCGGCGTGGCAACCACGAGGTGATGATGCGCGGCACCTTCGCCAACATCCGCCTGCGCAACCGCCTGGCGCCGGGCACCGAGGGCGGGGTCACCCTCTATCTGGGCGACGGCTCGGGCGAGCAGCTGCCGATCTACGACGCCGCGATGCGCTACATCGAGCAGCAGATCCCGCTGATCATCCTGGCCGGCAAGGAGTACGGCTCGGGCTCCTCGCGCGACTGGGCCGCCAAGGGCACCAAGCTGCTCGGCGTGCGCGCCGTGATCGCCGAGAGCTTCGAGCGCATCCACCGCTCCAACCTCGTCGGGATGGGCGTCCTGCCGCTGCAGTTCAAGGACGGCGAGAGCGTGGACACGCTCGGGCTCACAGGCCACGAGCACTACGCCATCCACGGCATCGCCGGCGACGGGGACATCCCGCGCGAGCTGACCGTGCACGCCGACCAGCTGCAGTTCACCGTCACCGTGCGAATCGACACACCCATGGAGCAGCACTACTACCGGCACGGCGGCATCCTGCCCTACGTGCTGCGCCAGCTGCTCTGACAACCCGATAGGAGAGATCCGATGGCAATCCCAACGATGTTGGACGCGCTCGTGCGCGTCGCAGGACCGTCCGGCCAGGAGGCCCGTGCCGCCGCCGTGTGGCGCGAGCACTGCGAGCCGTTCGCGGCCGAGACGGGCGTTGACGTGAACGGCTCCTCGTGGGCGCGCGTGCCCGGCACCAGCGGCGGGCCGACGCTCGCGCTGGTTGGCCACATCGACGAGATCGGCCTGCACATCACCCACATCGACGACGAGGGCTTTCTGCGCTTCGGCCAGGTCGGCGGCTGGGACCCGGTGCAGCTCGTCGGCCAGCGCGTGGTCCTGTCCACCCGTGGTGGCGAGGTGCGCGGCGTGATCGGCCGCAAGGCGATCCACGTGATGGACCCCGAGGAACGCAAGCAGGCGCCCGAGCTGAAGGGCCTGCACATCGACATCGGCGCGGCCTCGGGCGATGAGGCCCGGGCGCTGGTGCGGATCGGCGACATGGGCGTGATCGACGTGGCGCCGCTTGAGCTGCCCAACGACCGCATGGTCTCGCGCGCGCTGGATAACCGCGTCGGCTGCTATGTCGCCGCGCGCGCCGCGCAGCTGGTCGCGCAGGCCGGCGGGGCCCCCGGGGACGTGCTGGCGCTGGCGGTCGTGCAGGAGGAGATCGGCCTGCAGGGAGCCAAGACAGCGGCCTTCCGCCACCGTCCCGACGTGGCGATCGTCATAGACGTGACCCAGTCAAACGACGCGCCCGGCTCGGAGGTCGGGCAGGACACCCACCACAAGCTCGGCACCGGGCCGGTGATCGAGCGCGGCTCGCTGCTTCACCCACGGGTCTTTGACCTGCTGGACGAGGCCGCGAGCGCCGAGAACATCGGTCACACGCTGTCCTCGAGCGCCCGCTCGACCGGCACCGACGCCGACGCCTTCACGATCAGCCGCGCCGGGATCCCAACCGGTCTGGTGTCGGTGCCGCTGCGCTACATGCACTCCGCCGTCGAGACGGTCTGCATCGACGACATCGAGCACACCGCCAAGCTGCTGGCCGCGTTTGCGATGCGGCTTGCGCCCGGCGAGGCGTTCGCTCGCTGAGCGCCACGGCGCGCGGAGCGGGCAGCGGCCCGCTCCGCGCAGCAGCACGCTCGTAGCCGTCAGAGCGTGCGGCGCAGCAGATCAAAGAGCGCTTGGAAGTGGCGCTCGGCGGCGGCCTCGTTGTAGGCACCCATGTCGGCCATTGTGTAGCCGTGCATCGCGCCCTCATACACCTCGCTGGTGTAGCTGATGCCGGCCGCATCCATCGCCGCGTTCAGGGTGGCGATCTGATCGGAGGTCATGCTCTGGTCGTTGTCGGCAAAACCCCAGTAGACGGTCGCCTTGACCTCCGGTGCGCGCAGGTGCGGGCTGTCAGGCCCGTCGGTCACCATGCCGCCGGTGTGAAAGCCGCCCAGCGCCGCCACCCGATCCGGATGGGAGGCCGCGA
>JAJZID010000266.1 GCA_021810705.1 Actinomycetes bacterium | reverse complement strand
ATCACACCGGATGACGGAGGCCGGGACCTGTTCGTGCATTTCAGCGGCATCACCGGTGACGGTTACAAGTCGCTGGCCGAGGGAGCGAAGGTCTCCTACGAGGAGGAGAGCGGCCCCAAGGGCCCCAAGGCCGTCAACGTCGTCAAGATCTGAGCGGCCCGTTGGGCGCGGCCCGGGTGCCGCGCCCAACCAGCGCCTGAGCACGGCTGAAGCGCACGGTCAGCCTGCAACGTTTCGCGCAACTCGGGCGCACGAGAACGTGTTCAATGCACATATGAAGAGAGCGATCATCGCAGCGGTGGCAGGAGTGCTGGCCGCTTTCCTTGCCCCCGCCGCGGCCATCGCGGCGGATGTTCCCGTTGGCGTCACTGCCAGTCCACTGGTGTCGCCGACCTGTCCGGCCAACGCACAGGGGGCGGCATGCGAGATCGTGCTCACCCAGGTGACGGCCTATGAGACGCTGCGTGACGGTGTCGCCAACCCCGACATGATCAAGCGCTCTGGTGTGGTCGTGTCGTTTGACCTGGGACTGGCCGGCACCAGCCTGATCACGCCCGCTGTGCTGGCCAGCCTCGATAAGACCTACGGGGGCCCGCCTGAGGTTCAGCTGACCGTGCTGCGCTCGGTCGGCACGCCAACCGCGCCGGCTTTTCGCGTGGCGGCCCAGTCGGCGGTGTTCATGCTCCGCCCCGAGCTGGGCACGGTCGCCGACTTCCCGCTGATCGACCCGTTGCCGGTCGTGCGTGGCGAGATGCTGGCCGTGACCGTTCCCACCTGGGCGCCCGTCCTCTCCTTCGAGCTGAGCGCGACCCAGTTCGCCTACGCGCAGAGCCGCTCACAGGTGGTCAAGGCTGGTGTGTCGAGCTGTGACACGACCGGCGGCGCCAACCTCGCCCAGCTTGCGGTCGGGTCGCTATCCAGCTACGGCTGCTCCTACCCGGGCACCCGGATCGAGTACTCGGCGCTTGAGATCACGACTCCGCCCGGCTTCATCGGCTCGGCGCGCCGCCATCGCGTGCGCAGCCGCCTGGAGCATCACCAGCGGCGTGCTCGCCGGTCAGTTCGCCGCCGGCGTCGCGTCAGCCGCCACAAGGGCGTCTGAGCGTCGTCTGCTCAGGCCCCGGTGCCGAGCGCCTGCGCGCCGGCGTCGGCTGGCGCGGGCGTGTCGCGCAGGTACCACTCGGCGTCCAGCGCCGCCTGGCAGCCCGAGCCGGCTGCGGTGATCGCCTGCCGGTAGGTGTGGTCGACCAGATCGCCGGCGGCGAACACGCCCGGCAGGTTCGTCCGCGTGGAGCGGCCCTGCGTAACGACGTAGCCGCCCGCGTCCAGGTCGATTTGACCGGCGACCAGTTGCGACTGGGGCTCGTGGCCGACCGCCACGAAGGCGCCGGCGATATCCAGCTCCCGATGCGACCCGTCGGCCGTGTTGCGCAGGCGTGCGAGTGCCAGCGAGCCGTCCTCTCCGGGGAGGAACTCGGCGACCTCGAACGGGGTCAGGAGCTCGATGTTTGGTACCTGGCGCGCGCGCTCGAGCATGATGCGCGAGGCGCGAAACTCATCGCGACGGTGGACGATCGCCACCTTGGAGGCGAACTTGGCGAGGAACACCGCCTCTTCCATGGCCGAATCGCCGCCGCCCACCACGATCGTCGGCACGTCGCGGAAGAAGGCCGCGTCGCAGGTCGCGCAGTAGCTGACGCCCCGGCCGGAGAGCAGGTCTTCGCCGGGCACTCCGAGCTTGCGGTGCTCGGCGCCCATGGCGAGGATCACGGTGCGGGCAAGGTGGATCTCATCGCCGACCAGAACGCGGTGCAGGCCGCCATCGCTGGACAGCTCAAGGCCGGTGACATCCTCGGTCTCCAGGCGCGCGCCGAAGCGCTGCGCCTGGTCGCGCATCTGTTGCATCAGCTCCGGGCCGATGATGCCCATCGGGAACCCGGGGTAGTTCTCCACGTCGGTGGTCTGCTGCAGCAGGCCACCCCAGGCAAAGCCCTCCATGACAAGTGGGTTGAGGTTTGCGCGGGCTGTGTAGAGGGCCGCCGTGTAACCGGCGGGTCCGCTGCCGACGACGATCACGTCTTCAAAGTTCATATCGCTCACTTTACTAAGTATAGGACGATGATCTGGACTCCGCCATCCAGCCGCGCACCGTGCGGCGCAGCTGGAAGTATGCAAGCCCGCCCGGCAAGGTCGGTAACCAGAAGGAGAAGGCGCGGTAGGCCAGCACGGCTATCACCGCCGCCTGCACGCTGACGCCGAACACGGTGAACGCGCCGATCATGCCGCCCTCCACACCCCCGACGCCGCCCGGCAGCGGCAGGACGTTCCCGAGCCAGCCAACGAAGTAGGCCATGATGATCACCGCGGCGGGGGGGTGGTAGCCGAAGGCTTGAAAGCAGGCCCAGAGGGTGGCGATGTCAAAGCCCCACCACGCCAGCGCACCCAGCAGACCGGGGTTGGCGTTGCGGATCAGCGCCAGCGCGGTGCGCACGCCGGTCGCCATCGCCGACGGCACCGATGCCAGCCGGCGCGAGAGCATACCCACCAGCCCGGGGCGCTCGGCGCGCGCAGCGACAAGCCGGTCAAAGTCGCGCGGCAGCGCCGAGATACCGAGGAAGGCGCCGATCACCACGCCGCCAAACGCGGCCGGCACGATCGTGAGCGCGAACGGGTGAGGGCCCGGCCAGACACGCAGATAGAGACCAAGCCCGTCGATCACGAGCGCGGCCATGTACACCCCGTAGAGCAGCGACAGGAAGGCGACCATGCGCGAGGCAACAAGCTTGCGTTCCATGCCCGAGCGACGCAGTGCCCAGGCGGTCAGCGCGATCCCGCCGGCGCCCGCGGCCGCGAACAGCCTCGTCGCGGCGAGTCCGGCCATCGTGATCTTGTAGCTGGCGCCCCAGCCGATCCGTCGGCTGCGCTGGAGAAACACCGTGCGAAACAACACCACGTAGCCGCAGAAGGAGAGGAACTCCAGGACGGCCGCAGCACCGAGCCACCAGCCGTTGCCCTCGTCCAGCCGGTCAAAGCTCGAACCGAAGCCGACCAGCTTCGGCAGCCCGAGGTAGAGGAAGACGGCGATCGCGATCACGAACACGACCGTGGCCAGGATCCGGCCGCGGGTGAGGATCGCCCGTGGCAGCGCTTCGTCGCCCTGGGCGGCTCCGCCGGGCGCTGCGGTGACGCTGCCGGTCAGCGGACCGGCAGCGGAAGGGGACGGCTCGTTCGGCGGCCGTTCGCTCATCGGGCCCTGTCAGTCGGCCTCGGTCAGCGCATGCAGCCGGCGCAGCGCGCGGGTCAGGACATGCACAGCCGGGGTCAGCGGCTCGGCGCTGTGGTTGACGGCTTCGGCGAGCAGGCCACCGGCGAGCACGTCGACCACGTAATGCTCGCCGAGGTAGACCAGGGCAAGGGCGAGCGTGCCGGCGTAGGCACAGCCGACCGCGCCGGCCAGCGGATCCACCTCCCAGAGCAGGCGCGCAGCCATGGCTGAGGTCGCGAAGTGCAGCGACGGCATGGCGGCCAGAGGGTTGCCGCCGAGCACCTCGTAGATGTCATTCCAGCGTCGGCCCCAGAAGTGTTCACCGTACTCGAGCATCATCCGGCGCACCGGCAGGTGCCTTTCGCCGGCACGGTCGTCGTCGATCCGGCCCGGGGTGT
>JAJZID010000265.1 GCA_021810705.1 Actinomycetes bacterium | reverse complement strand
GTTCAGCGCCACCGTGACCTCCAGGCTATGGCCGGCGGCCACGGGTCCATAGCTCCTGCCATTGATCAGGAACACGGCTTTGGCGCTTGCGCTGGCGGCGTTTGAGAGCGTCACCTTGGCGGTGCCCGCGTTGCCTGCGCCGCAGGCTGTTGTCACGTGTGCGGAAGGCCGCGCCAGCCGCACCTTCGCCCGGGTCCTGGGGCGTGGCCTGTGCACGTAGATGACGACGCCGATGGTCCCCTGGTTGAGGTTCCAGCAGTTGGTCGGAAAGACGGTGTGGACCTTGAGCACCTCACGCCGGCAGTCGCGAGCGGCGCCCGCGCACATGTGCGCACGCACGCTCCTGGGCACCGCGACGGCAACCGTCTCGCCCCTGGTCAGTGTCCGCGGGCCCACCGGGAAGATCACACCGTCGGTGGTGCAGCCGTGGTTGGCGGTGACGGTCTGCGCCGCAACCGGCAGGACCATCAGGGTTTGACGCATCTGCGTGAGCAGCGCGCTGCCGGTGGCATGCACCCCGACGATCGACGCATAGTGGCCGAGCACGCCGTTTGCGTTCAGGTCGGCGACCGCCCGGGTGACGTTCAGCGTGTCCTGGCTGCAGGCGCCCGGATGCGACTGTGTGGCCGGGTCATAGCTCGTCGGCGTGTGGCGCTGAGCGGCGCTCGCGCCACCGGCAAGCCCAGCAAACAGTGCCGCGCACGCCAACAGTGCCGCGTACAGCATTCCGGCGCTTTTCAGGCTGCGAATCATCTGCTCACCTGCTCTCTGCGAAGGCGTGGAAGGTGAGCGTCCGCCCGACTGAGCGTCCGAGCTTGCCGAACACGACCAGCCGGTAGTGGTAGCGCCTGCCGGCGGCGAGCCGCCCGACCGTCGCCGCCACCCCGCGGCCACGGTCTCCCGGTCGCAGGCGGCGGATGGCGCTGCGCCTGGTCAGGCGCCGGCCGACGCCGTAGGCGAAGTAGTAGGAGACGCCGTCATTGCCCGCTGTCACCCGGCCGGTCAGGCGCTCGTAGTGCCGGCCCGCACGGCGCGCGGAGCCGGTGTCGGCGATCGGCAGCCAGATCCGGCGCAGCTGCTGCTTCAGCGTGGGAGCGCTGGCCGTCGTCGCCGGCGTGTAGGTGACCGTTTCGGTGCTGGACGCGGTCGCGCCCGCCTTGGTGGTCAGCACCGCGGTCAGCGTGTTTGCTCCTGAGCTCAGCGGCACCGTCGCGCTGTAGCTTGTGCCGCTGAGCGTGGCGGCGACGCCGTTGACGCTCACCGACGCAACGCCGGTGGCGGCGCTGACGCTGCCGCTCACGGTGACGCTCGGGGAGGACTCGGATGCCCCGGCTGAAGGTGAGCCGATCGTGATCGTCGGGGGTGTGACCAGGTCGAGCTCCTGCGGTAGGTCGGTCGTGAGCGCGGAGAGCTGGTAGTCGCTCGCGAAGGCGACGTTCAGCGACTGCGAACCGCCGGCGGGGACGTTCAGGGTGAACGGGATCTGCGGCGTATCGGCGGGAGACCCAGAAAAGCCGCCGTCGACCGCGGAGTAGAGGCCAAGCGGCCCGGAGGGCTGGTTGAAGTAGGTGATCGCGTTGTAGCCCGCGCTTGCGGTCCCCGAGTTCGGGCTGTTGTAGGCGTAGATCGTGCCGGGCAGGCCCGCGCCCAGGCTCGCGGTTTGACCCGTCTGGTACCCGGTGAAGCCGGTTTGGCCTGGCAGCTGGAAGAAGTCGCTGCCGCCCGAGTAGATCCCATCGTCGACCGTGGCACTCACCGTGTAGGTGACCGTGTGGGCCTGACCGTCGGTGCTCACGAAGTCATCGGTGACCAGGACGACCTTCCCCTGACCTGAGATCTGGATCGTGCGCTCGTCCTGCACGCCCAGGCTTGCGTCGGTACTGGTGCTGACCAGCGGTTCGGTCTCGTGGATCGTCATCGCGCCGGTCACCGGGTCCTGGCTGGCTGAAACGGTGAGCGCCCCGGTTCCGGCAGCGCCCGCTGTCTGGGCGGCTTGGCCGCCCACCTGCAGGGCGGGGGTGAAGTTGGGAGCCAAAAACGAGTCGGCGCAATCAAAAGCGTTGGTCAGCACGTCGCCAAAGTAGCTCTGTGACGCGAGCGCCATCCCGAGACCACAACTGTTGTATGAGCCAGCTGCGGCGACCGTGTCGACGGCGCTGAGCTCCGGGGCCGTCAGCGTGTAGCCGTACAGGACGCTCGGCGAGCCGGGGCTGTAGGTCGGTTTGAGGTAGGAGAGCAGGATCCGCGGCCCGGCGAAGCTCCCAAGCCCGCTGGTGGGCGTGGTGCCCGACGGTACGGCGCGCAGGCGGCAGGCGCCGTTGCTCGTGGCGGTCTCGATCGCGGCGTAGGGCACCGTCGTTGAGAAGGCGCCGCTCGAGTTCAGCGTCACTCCCCTGACCAGCGGCAGTGGCGTGCTGTTGGGCTCAGTGCTTGAGCCGTTGTCGATGTAGCAATCGATGTCGACGGTGTCGGTCGACGGGCTGGTGCTGTTGGTGGTGCCCGTGACCGTGATCCCGCCGTAGGCCCCGGCGGTCGGGTCATAGAAGTAGGAGGGATCGGCGGGCGAGGTGATCGCCGTCTGGGTGATCGTGTTGGTGGCCGAGGCGCCGAGCGCGGCCGCCGGCGGCGCCTGCGCGAGCGCAACGGCGCCCGCACATCCCAGCGACGCCATGATGAGAGCGATGCGGCGCGTGAGTGCGCCAGGCTGCAGTCCCTGCATTGGTTAATCCCCCGCTGTTATCCGAAGTCGGCGACTCTAACCGACCCCGCGCCCTTGCGCAACAGCGCGCCGACGGCCCCGTTTTCGCGCTGAGGCCCTGGACGGGGCCTCAGCGCGAAAACGGGCGGTGGTGGGCCTGGCCGAGGCTGTCAAGCAGCGTGTCGAGCGCGGCGCTCGAGTCGGCTGTGATGGTCACCCTGGTGCCCCAGCCCGACGGCTCGATCCGCACCGTGCCGCTTGCGCGCTCGCCCTCCCAGGCGACGGTGGTCTCCGGTTCAAGCCGGGTTATGCGGATATCGCCAAAGGCACCCAGGTGCTGTGCCAGGGAGTCCACATCACTGCAGACTGCCCAGAGCTCGGGGGCGGACTTGACGAGCGTCCGGACGGCTGTCAGTTCAGTCATCAGGAGAGGGTTTCGCTGCCGGGACCCTGGTCTCCTGCGCGCCTGCTCACTGGACGACCATCACGAAGATCGTCACGACGACGATGATCGCGAGCAGCGCGTTGACCTGCTCGGCGCGTCCCCGCAGCTTCAGATACTCGGCGCTCCAGTCGATCTCGCCGCCGGCCGAGGCGTCTATGTCGCGTTGGGCGAGCGCCGCGAGCGTCGCCGACTGGCGCGTCACGAGCGCCCCTTCGAGGGCGCCGATCACGACCACCGCGCCGATCCCCCACTGCACGTAGAAGTCCTGCCAGGCGTTCAGGTGGATGGCCAGGTAGACGCCGGCGGCGACCACGACCAGGAGCCCCGGGTTGACCAGCCCGCGGCCCAGCAGGCGGCGCAGCCGCAGCAGGGTCGGCAGCGACCGGGGATCGATGCGCTCGGCGGCGATCAGCATGAACGGGTAGCTCACCAGCACGCCAAAGGCGAGCACCACGAACAGCACGTGGATCGCCAGCACGACCTGCCAGAAGTAGACGGCGGGGATCAGGACGGAGGTCACGGTCGG
>JAJZID010000264.1 GCA_021810705.1 Actinomycetes bacterium | reverse complement strand
ACGCTCGTGTCCAGGCCGCCGCTGTAGAGCAGCAGCACGCGTTGCACGTCTTCGGGCCTGGCTAGGTAGGTTGCGGTCGGTTCGGTCACGCTCGCAAGGCTAACGCGGCGAAGTGATCGCCGCGCTCCTCGAAGTCCCGGTAGGCGTTGAAGCTCGGCGCCGCGGGCGAGAGCAGGATCACCGCGCCCGGCTGACCGAGCGCGCCTGCCAGGCGTGTTGCCTCCCGCATGTCTCCCGCTGTCGACATGCGGGCCGCGGCGAAGCCGCAGTCCGCCGCGGCGGCGGCGATCGCCGCACCGGTGTCGGGCAGCAGCACCAGCGCCGTCGGCTCGGGACGCGCGGTGAGCGCCTGCGCGAGCGGGGCGTAATCCTGAACGCGGTCGGCGCCACCGGCGATCAGCACCAGCGGCCGCCCGGCGAAGGCCTCGATCGCCGCCACCGCCGAGGCCGGCGTGGTCGAGATGCTGTCATCAACCCACTCGACCCCGCGTTCGTCGACGTGCACCGTCTGCAGGCGGTGCGGCAGCGGCTCGAGCCCCGCCAGCGCGCCGGGCAGCTCTGGCAGTGGCAGCCCGGCCGCCTGGATCGCCGCCACGGCTGCGGCGACGTTCTGGGCGTTGTGCGCGCCGCGCAGCGGGACCTCGGCGGCCGGCACGACCAGCGGCCAGCCGCCGCGGTCGCCAAGCGGGCGAACCGCGGCGCGGACCCCGGGCAGATCGAAGACCCGCAGCTTGTCGGCGCGGTAGCGCTCCTCGCTGCCGTGCCAGTCGGTGTGCTCGCGCGAGAGGTTCGTGAGCAGCGCGACCTCCGGCCCGACCTCCAGGTCGGCGATCTGGTAGCTCGAGAGCTCGAGCACCACCCAGGTCGCGGGGTTGAGGTCGAGCAGCTCGATCACGGGCCGGCCGATGTTGCCGGCCAGCTCGACGCTCACGCCCGCGCGGCGCAGCAGGTGCGCGACGATCGTGGCGGTGGTGCTCTTGCCCTTGGTGCCGGTCACGCCGATCACATGCCGGCCATCGCGCTCTGCCAGCCACAGGCCGGTGGCGGTGCCAACCGGCAGTCCGGCGGCACGGGCGGCCTGAATCAGCGGCTTGTAGATCGAGACTCCGGGCGAGCGGATCAGCACGTCAGCATCCGCAAGCTCCGCACGCACCTCATCCTCCGGGGTGTTGTCGTCGATCACGGCGCTGATCACCGTGTTCGGCAGGCGCGCCACCAGCTGGTCGCGCAGCGCGCGCGTCTCGCGCCCCAGCCCCCAGAGCGCCACCCGCCGCCCGTCAAGCTCCGAGAACTTCACGCACCGAGCCGATCAGCTCGCCCGGGATGTTGTGCTCGTCACCCAGCGCAAACAGCACGGCGATCTGCGCTTCGCTGAGCTCATGGCCGGCGAGCACCTCAGCTGCCAGCCGCCTGACGTTGGCGTGCTCGCGCCACAGTGGGCTTGCGGCAAGCAGCTGGACGGCCGCGAGGCTCTCCTGCAGCTCGCCCACGCACTCGAACGGCTTCCGGTCCACGCCGCCGACCAGGCGTAGGAACCCGTCGTACTGGGAGGCGTCGTCGAGCAGGTCTGCGCCGAAGATCTCGAGCATGTGCTCCGGGGTGCTGAACGGTGCCAGGATCAGGGACACGAAACGGCATTTGTCGCAGTCACAGCACCAGGAGCTGGTGCGCCGCTGCGGGTCCAGCGCGAACACGCGGTTGCAGCTTGTGAACGCCGGGTGGTAGCGCTCAAACCGCGCGAAGGCCCTGGCGATGGCGAGCTCTGAGGCGGGACGCAGGAGCGAGAAGATCTGCGGGGCGCCGTCGATTTCGGCGGTGGCGGCCGCCAGCAGCAGCTCGGCACGACGGCCCTTGGAGAACTGGTGGTTGACCTCGACGCCCTGCCACTGGAAGCTCCCGACCGAGGCGCTGCGCTCGTTGGCCATCGCCACCGCGTCGATACCCTGGGTGGCAGCGGTGAGCAGCGCCACAGCACTGACGATCGCTGTGACCGGCACGTGCCCGTTGAGCGCACCGCGCGCGTTGAGCTCAAGCAGCCGCGGGTCAAGCGTGCGCCTGACGATCAGGCGCGCCAGGCCCGCGACCTCGGCGCTTGCGCGGATCGGTGGCGCGTCACCGACCGAGAACAGCGTCACCTCGAGGCCGCTCGCCCGGGCGATCTCAACCGCCACCGCCGAATCCTTGCCGCCGCCGAGTGGCACCAGCAGCGAGCGCAGCTCGCGCTGCTGGACGCTCGGCGTCGTGTCATCGCCGCGCGGGAACTGCGGGCGCGGCAGCGCGTCAAGCGAGTTCACGTAGGCGAACTCGGCGAGGCCCTCGGAGTAGAGCGCCGCCAGCAGCTGCGCGGCCGCGGCGGGCGGGGCACCGGTCTCGCAGACCAGGTGCTGTGGCACCGCCGCCTTGTAGTAGCTGACGCCGGCGACCCAGTGCAGCAGGTCGAGCAGGCCTTCCAGCGCCGGTGTCTGCACACGCGGGGCTGGGAGCTCGAAGCGCTCCTCGAACTCGTTGTCGTCGAGCGCGTAGCCGAGCCTCACACGCCCGTCCGGGGCGATGCTGCGGTAGGTGAACTGGAAGGAGCGGACCGCCTGCGGGTTGAAGTCTTTGACTGGAAGCGTTGACACGAGCACTAGCGTAGTCTCGCTGGCTGATGGCTTCAGACGTTGCGATCATCGGCGCCGGGATCGTCGGCTGCGCCAGCGCGTACTTCCTCGCCCAGCACGGGCTGTCGGTGACTGTGCTCGACAGGTCCGGGATCGGAGCCGGTGCGTCGGGACGCAATAACGGCCTGGTCGAGCACACCTACGACGCGCTCACGACCGCGCTCTATGAGGAGAACGTGGCGCTGCTTGGCGAATTCCTCGGCGCGGCGATGCCGGCCGAGCCGGTCGGTGCGATGCTGCTGGTCGATGACGAAGCGGGCGCGCGCGAGCTGGCGGCCCACTACAGCGGCTTTCCCGAGCTGGCGCCCGCGGTGCTTGACCCCCAGCAGGCGCTTGCGGAGGAGCCGCTCCTGGCTGGCGACCTGTGGGGTTGTCTGCTGCACACGGGCTATCCGATCAGCCCGCTCGCCGCGACCGAGACGGTGGCGCAGCGCGCCCGCGCGGCTGGCGTGCGCTTTCTGCTGGGCGAGGCCGCCGATCTGGCGGCGCTGCGGCGCACGCACGGGGAGGTCGTGGTCGCCGCCGGCACGGGCAGCGTGGCGGCCCTGGATGGGCTGATTGACGGCGGTGCGGTCACGCCGCTTTGGGGGGTGATCGTGCTGGTGGAGCTCGCCCGCCACCCCCGCCACGCGCTGATCGAGGGGACGCTCACACGCGGGCTGCTGGCAGGCGCGATCGAGGACGTGGCACCGTTCACGCTGCTCGACAGCCCGAGCTGGCTGGCGGTCGGCTCGACGTTGCTGGCGGGCGAGGAGCCGCGCGGCGAGGACTGGGCACCGGGGCTGCTCGAGCGCGGCCCGCGGTTCGTACCGTCGCTCGCCCAGGCGCGCGTGCGCTCGACGCTCGTCTGCGCGCGTCCCAAGTCCTTTGACAACCGTCCGTTGCTGGGACGGGTGCCAGGTCAGGAGCATCTGTGGATCGCCTCCGGGCACGGCGGGCGCGGGCTTTCGCTGGGGCTCGCCTCCGGGCGCCTGCTCGCGGACGCCATCGTCGCCGGCGATGAGCGCCTGATCCCCGAGCCGCTGTC
>JAJZID010000263.1 GCA_021810705.1 Actinomycetes bacterium | reverse complement strand
ACCAGACCCATGGCGAGGCCGAGGAGGATGCTCCACGCCACGAGATAGGCGTCCAGATAGCCCCAGTTGGCCAGTTCGAAGCGCTGGGTGTAGTCGAAGGGCAGCAGGATCGTGTAGAGCAGGCCCACCCCGGCTGCGACCAGGACGAACCCGAGCCGCCGGCCGGGAGAACCAAGCACCTCCGCGAGGCTCGCCCGCAGCGACACCCGCCTGCTCTGGTTGGCCCCGACAGCAGTCATCGCTGCGACGCGCCCATGAGCAGCGGCTGATACACCACGTCGTACCGATGCCGATCACCGGCCAGAGCACCATCGCGGCCCCGATGACTGCGGGCGACGAACCCCGGACCGTAGCGGCGCGACCCCGTCGCTCGTCCACCGGCGAGCACGACCGGCGCTCGCCACGAGCCGAGCAGCGCGACGCCACCGACCACGAAGGCGCCGATCACCGCGGTGGTGAGATGGATTGCAAGCAACTGGCACCCCCGATCAGGACGACATCCAACTACTAAAGACCATAGTAGCTGGTCCTCGGGACGCCGACCAGCTCCTTCGGGCAGTTTGCGCTCGGAATCGCCGAGGGGACACGTGTGCGAGACAGGCTTGCGGTGAAAGGCAAGCGCGTGATCCAGGTTGGCTAGCGCACGCGCAGCAAGACGACGCATATGCTCCACAGTAGTTGCGAACCCGCGCCGAAGTCGCGACTGGATTCCCCAGGAACGGCATAACGACCTCCCCTTCAAGCCGACGCGCCAGTGCCCTGCTGTCCGCGCGAAGGAGGAGCGGCGGGCGCTGGTAGCAAGATGCTCGCGCTCTCGCCGGAGCAGGTGTTTCCGCGTGACGTGACTAACGTCCTGCGCGAGGAAGTTAGCGGTCAGTGACGAACATGCCCGGCTTACGGTTGAGCGTGCTCGGCCGAAGATGTCTGGTGGAGGTCGTGGGCGTGGTCGGGTTCGAAAGCGTCCAGGCAGTGCTCGGAGCAGAAGTAGTAGGTCTCCCCGCCGATCTGCTGGGTGATGGCCTTGGCGCGGTCGACCTTCATCCCGCACACCGGGTCAGTCGCGCCGCGGCGCGCGGTCAGCCAGAACAACGCCCCGAAGATCACCACGCCGAGAAGGTTGAGCGCGAGCTTGTAGTTGAGCGAGACCGATCCGAACATGTCGGTGCGGGTGGGGCGTGGGCCGCCGGGGATCAGCCCCAGGCCGCCGAACAGCAGGTCGATGACCAGCGCGGCGAGGACCATTGTCACGAACATCAGCGCAGTGATCCGCACGGCGTATCGGGTGCCGTAGTACTTGCGGTAGACGATCAGGATCGGGACGATGATCAGGTCGGCGAAGATGAAGGCCATCACGCCGGCGAAGCTGATTCCGCCCGACCACAGCACCGCGGCCAGCGGCACGTTGCCGACCGAGCAGACGAAGCTCAGCACGGCGATGATCGGGCCGATAAGCGCGCCCCAGATCGCCTGAACGACGTGCGGGGAGCCGGTGAGGAACAGGCCGTTGAAGAACCCGTTGCCCAGTTGTGCGACGAACCCGGCGAGCAGGAACCCGATCGCGATCTCCTTGTAGAGCATCTGCCAGTCCCCACGGAAGTTGTGCGCGACGTCTGACCAGGCCGAGGTGCTGGTCAGCCGCTCACGCCAGCTCATGCTCTCGCCGGCCATGTGATGCTGATGGCCGGTGTCGGCCTGTTGCGCATCCTCGCGGGCTTGCCTCTCCAGCTGTGGGGACACGAACGCTCGAAACAGCAGCGCCATCAGCACGATCATCACGATCCCGCCGACGTACTCAGCCAGCGCGAACTGCCAGCCGATCAGTACCCACAGCACCAGCCCGAGCTCCCACACCAGATTGGTGGAGGCGAACTGGAATGCGAGTGCCGATGACGCCGACGCGCCCTTGGTGAACAGGCTCTTGGCGATCGCGATCGCCGCGTAGGAGCAGGAGGAGGACGCGGCCCCCAGTCCTGTCGCGGTGGCGATCGGCTTGAGCCCGTCGCCCGACAGGGCGCGCTCGATCCGCTCGCGCGGGACCCACGCCTGCACGATCGCGGAGATCGCGAACCCCAGCACCAGCGCCCACCACACCTCCCACGCCATCAAGAATGAGTCCCGCAGGCCGTGCCAGATCACATCGACGACACCCATGCCAACCACCATAACAGGTACCCCTAGGGGGTAGAGGTAAGTGGTAGTATTGGGGTATGCCGAAGACCGAGACACCCACCCGGGGCTATACCGCCAGCAAGGACCAGCTCCTCGCGCGCCTGAGACGCATCGAGGGGCAGATCCGCGGGATCGAGGGGATGGTCACCGACGACCGCTACTGCATTGACATCCTGACCCAGATCAGCGCCGCCCAGGCCGCGCTGGACAAGGTCGCGCTCGGCCTCCTGGACGGTCACGCGCACACCTGCGTGATCGGCGCCGAACCCGGCCAACAGGACGAGCGGACCGAGGAGATGATGGCCGCCGTCGGACGGTTGCTGCGGCGCGGTTGAGCCCAGACCGCGCGTCACATGGCTTCTTTGATCCCGCGGCGGATCAGCCAGACATTGACCGGATAGGCGGTCGCGAACCCCAGCAGCATCCCGACCTGCATCAAGAACCAGCAGGCCGGACTGGCCGGATGCAGATGCTCGGGCGCGGGAAAGAACACGAAGAACATCAGCGCCATCCACCCGAACAGGCCGATCTCTAAGAACGTCAGCGACAGCGTCTCGGCCTTCAGCGCCGCCACGATCCCGTCGCGCAGCCGAGCCTCCGGTGGTAATGATGCAATCTTGTCCGGTTTACGTTAGAGCAGTGCTGTTCATCCAGGAACTGAATCGAGAACAATCGCGGAAGAAGGAGTCCAGATGAAGCTCAAAAGGAATGGTCTCGTGCTCGGCCTGGTGGCGGCGGTGCTCACGGGCAGCGTCGGCACCGCCATCGCGCTGGCTAACCGGAAGTTTTCGTAGGTTCTGAGCCGGATCGTCTGTGTTTTCGGGCGATCCGGTTTCTTTGGTCTGGCAGTTGTAGCCAAAGAATAGTTGACTTTGACTGGATGAGGCGGTATGCTGCGCTTATGCCGAGACGGTCTGAGGGCGCGATTCATGTAGCCAGGATCAAGTCCAGGTACAAGGATCGGGAGTATGAGTCGCACATTCTGCGGCGCTCCTATCGCGAGGATGGGAAGGTCAAGCACGAGAATCTGGGGAACGTCTCACACCTCCCGCCCCACGCACTCGAGGCGCTGCGCCGCGCGCTGGCCGGCGAGACGCTCGTCTCTGCGCAGGATCGCTTCCGGGTTGAGCGTTCGCTGCCGCATGGCCATGTCCGGGCGGTGCTCGGCGTGTTGCGTTCACTTGATCTGGAGCGGCTGCTCTCACGCGAGCGTTGCCGGCAGCGGGACCTGGTGGTGGCGATGATCTGTCAGCGGCTGATCGCGGCGGGCTCGAAGCTGTCCGTCACTCGGCTGATCTCCCAAACGACGCTGGGGTCTGAGCTTGACCTCGGGGAGGTGTCAGAGGCTGAGCTGCTCTCGGCGATGGATTGGCTGCTTGAGCGCCAAGACCGGGTTGAGCGCACGCTCGCGCGCCGGCATCTGAGCGACGCGCACGGGGCTGACACGGACGGCTTTGTGCTCTATGACCTGTCCTCAAGCTATCTGGAGGGCCGCCATTGTGAGCTTGGGGCGATCGGCTACTCCCGTGAC
>JAJZID010000262.1 GCA_021810705.1 Actinomycetes bacterium | reverse complement strand
GCTTCAGCCGCCAGTTCGAGGGCGAGCTCTCCGAGGAGCGGCTGCACTGGCACCTGCGCCGGCGCTGCTTCGTGCGGCGGCTGAAGTCCGAGGTGCTGCCGCAGCTGCCGGCCAAGCGCCAGGTGGTTGTGCCGGTGGCGCTCAACAACCTGGCGGAGTACCGGCTGGCCGAGGAGGATGTGGTCAAGTGGCTGCGCAGCCAGCCGCTCGATCTGAAGCTGCTGGACGCGAAGATCGCGGCGGCACTGCGCGCCGAGCGCCTCGCGCAGCTGACGGCGCTGCAACGGCTGGCGGCGCGCGGCAAGCTCGCGGCGGCGCTGGCGTGGATCCACGACTTCCTTGCCTCCGGGGAGCCACTGGTCGTCTTCTGCCGCCATCGCGAGGTGCAGCAGGCGGTGATGGAGCGTTTTCCATGGGCGCTGCACCTGTTTGGCGACGATGCCGTGGGTGCCCGCCAGGCTGCGGTGGACGCCTTTCAGCGGCCGGACGGGCCGGCGCTGATCGTCTGCGCGACCCGCGCCGCCGCCCAGGGCATCACGCTCACACGCGCGTCGAACGTCTGCTTTCTGGAGCTCGAGTGGACGCCCGCGATCCACGACCAGGCCGAGGATCGCTGCCACCGGATCGGCCAGCGCGGCGCGGTCTGCGCCTGGTATCTGCTGGCGGCGGAGACGATCGACGAGACGATGGCGCGGCTGATCCAGCGCAAGCGGCAGGTGATAGACGCGGTCACCGACGGGCGGGAGCTGCCCGACGGTGGGCTGATCGACGGGGTTGTGCGAGAGCTGCGCGAGGGACGGCCGTTCCGTCACCTGCATGCGGTCGCACTCGACGGAGGGGCCGACGCGCCGCTCGCCGGCGGCGCGCAGCGGCGCTGGCGCAAGGTGTAGGCGGCGGGCGGCGCGGGGCCGGCTGCGGGCGGAGCGGGCCCGATCGCGGCCGCCGCCGGGCCGGCTGCGGCGCTCCGGGGCGCCAGTCGCCTGAACCTTTTGCGTACGGTTCGCAATATGTACACCGTACGCAAAAGGTTCGTGCCAGAGGCCCCGCCTCACCAGTGATCGCGGTGCACGACCTCCTCGAGCGGCCGTCGGTTCGGCTTACGGATCGGCTTCAGCGGGCGGTCAGCCGGATGGCCAAAGTCGATGATGTAGCGAACGATCTTCGCCTCCGGAAGCCCCAGCACACGGCGGGCGAGATCCTGGTCGGCGACGGCGGAATGGCCTGAGCCGATGCCGAGGTCGGCGGCGGCCACCATCATCTGAAGCGACGCCTGGCCCAGGTCGTAGGCCGCGATTTCGCGCTCCCTGGCTTCGGCGTAGTCGTCGATGACCAGCGCCACGGCCGCGGCGGCGTGAGCGATGTGGCCACCGCCACGCCACACCTCTGAGAGCTCGCGGAGCTGCTCGCGGGCGGTCACGACCACGTAGTCCCACGGCTGCCAGTTACGCGAGGACGGCGCCCGCCAGCCGGCCTCCAGGATCCGCGCCAGCTCCCGCTCGGACAGCGGCTGATCGGTGAACTCCCGCACGTTGCGCCGCGCGCGGATCGCATCCCAGGTTTCCATCATGGCCTCCAGATTCAGGACTTGTCGGCAGAGATCGCGAAGCTAGCCGTGAAGCGCTCGCCGGGCGTCACCCAGCGCAGGCCGTCGCCTGAGATCAGGGCGTTGACCGGGGCGGTCATCGGCTCAAAACAGATGAACTGCGAGCGCTCGGGGGCGTAGACCTGTGAAACCGGGTAACCGGCTGCGTGCGTGAGCGTCAGGCGCCGGCGCGCGTCGGCGAGCACGAACGCCGGCCGCTCGCCGTTGAGCTCAGGGAAGCTGGTGTCGAAGGTGCGATCGGCGAGCGGCCCGTCCAGCTCGCCCGGGGCGACGCTGAGAAGCTCGCCGGTCGGCAGCATGCGCTCGTCAAGCAGCGCGCGGCTCTTCACCGGCAGCTCGATCCACCAGTCGCGCCGGTTTGAGCCCGGCAGTGTGAGATAGGGATGGAAGCCGAAGGACACCGGAACCGCCACATCAGCGGTCGCCTGCACGGTGATCGTGACCATCAGGCTCGTCCCGGCCAGCGTCGCGGTGTAGCGCACCAGGTGCGGGAACGGGAAGGCGGCCACGTACTGCGGCACCGCGCCGAAGTCGAGCTCGGCCGTGAGCGTGTCAGCGCCCGCGTCGATCACCTGCCAGTACGGGCTTGCGGCCAGCAGCCCGTGTATTGCAGTGGCGGTCGCCGCGTCGCGGTGGACAATCGGCGAGTCCTCAGCGAGCGTCACCCGTCGCGCGCCCAGGTCGAAGGCCCAGGCGCTCACACGGTTGGCCCATGGGTGCAGGAAGGGCAGCGCGAACGTCGATCCTTTGTCGGCGTACGCGGACAGGCCCTCCCCCTGATAGAGCAGCTCCTCCCCCTCGTGCCGCAATGAGCAGCCGATCATCCCGAGCTTCGGGCAGAAGGTCGCCTCAAACGCCGCTTCCGGGTCGGCGATCGTGACCTGATCCGGTGCGACTGCGCCAGCGGTCACTCGAACTCCGGCGGCGCGCCTGAGGGCTCCGGCGGCGGCGCGCCGGGTCCCGCCTCAGCGGCGTCGGCGGCCTCAGCGGCGTCAGCGGCGTCAGCGGCCTCAGCGGCCTCAGCGGCCTCAGCGGCCCCAGCGGCCCCAGCAGCCTCAGCGCCGGGCGCCCCCTCCGCGTCGGGCTTGGCGATCTTGTCGACCGCGTCGCTGACCCGCTGACCGGCCTTGGCGATCGTCTCGGCGTACTTACCCTCGGTGCGGTCGTTGACCGCCTCGCCGAGGTTCTGCACGGCGCCCTGGATCTTCTCCCTGTTCTCGCTCACCGCCTGCTGCGCTTGGTCAGCCAGCTCCTTCAGCTTGTCTGCGAAACCCATGCGTTTCCTTTCAGCGGTCGTCCACCCGACGGGCGCGTCCCCGCAGGAGGCATTCTCTCACGGCAGTGCTGCCAGCGTGCGGACAGAGCCCACCAGCGCGATGAGCAGCAGGGCGGCGGCCGCCAACAGGAAGTAGGGGCCGATGTCGCGCTCACGCGTGCTGCTGCCAAGCCTCACCCCGAGAGAACGGTAGATCGAGCTCAGGCGGTCCTCGGTGCGGGCGTCGTAGGCGCGGCCACCGGACGCGCGGGCGATCGCCGCCATCAGCTGCGGGTCGGGGGGCACCGGGACGAGCCCATAGATGCCCTCGTTGAGCACGCCGCCGGGCGTGCCGAGCGCAACCGTGTAGATCGGTATGTGGTCGCGTCGAGCCTGCGCGGCGGGAACCAGCGGACTGACACCCAGGTTCGCGGCGCCGTCTGAGAGCAGGACGATCGCGGCGGGCCGGTGATCGCGCGCACCCCCGTCAAGCAGCTCAAGCGCGAGCTCGAGCGCCGGCCCGGTGTCGGTGCCGCCGCCGGCCTGCTGGCGGTCGATCGCCGCGCGCGCCAGGGCGTGGTCGAGCACCGGCGCCTGGACCGTCTGGGGCACCGTCGAAAACGCGACCACACCAACCCTCACGCCCGCCGGCAGCTCGCCGATCAACGTGTTGGCGGCACGAATCGCCGCGGCCAGCCGTGACGGGTGGACGTCGTGGGAGGCCATCGACCCCGAGTGGTCGAGCACCAGCATGATCGACGCGTCATGGGTGGGCACGCGCTCACGCAGCCGCGGTCCGGCCAGCGCAAGCGCCACGACCGCCACCGCGGCCAGCAGTGCGGCCACCGGGAGCCAGCTGCGCC
>JAJZID010000261.1 GCA_021810705.1 Actinomycetes bacterium | reverse complement strand
GCAGCGCACGCGGCCGGCAATGCTCATCGGTGGCGCTTTGCTCACCGCCTTCACGCTCCGCCTGCTCGCGATCGTGGCGGTCAACGCAACCGGGATCGGAGCCTCGCTGCGCGGCCCCGACGAATTCACGTACATCGACCTCGCGCAGGCCCTGGTGGCTCAGCCAATCGGCACGGTCGATCTGCCACACGGCGTCTATCAGCTGATGACCGACATGTTTGCGATGGAGATCAAGTTCGGATTCATGAACGCCACCGCGATCCGCGTGGTCCAGGTAGGTGTGGCAATGCTTGGCACGCTGCTCATGACCGCCGCCGCGTACGATCTGGGCGGGCCCAGGGCTGCACGCTTGACGGCATGGCTGCTCGCAATCGAGCCATCAAGCGTCTTTTTCAACAGCGGGATCCTCAAGGAGCCGATGATGGAGTTGGCTGCGGGCATCGTCGCCTTTGGCGGGGTCTGGTTCTGGAAGCGGCTCGACATCCGCGGCATCATCATCTGCTCACTTGGCTGCCTGATCGCGATCGAGACGCGCGCCTATGCTGGCTGGTTCATGACCGCGGCAATGGTCATGTTGGTGCTACACGCCTCGCTGCGCAGCATGCGCCACACCTCGCGCGCCGCTCCGTTGATCTACGCGATAGCGCTGGCTGCTTTCGTCGCCGGGCCGACCGCGTACGCCGCCACGGGAGGTAAGAATCTCAAGATCCTGCAAGCGTCACAGGCGCAGAACGCCTCGGGCGTGGGACAAACCATTACCGGCCAGGGCAACGGCGCAAACCTGCGGCTGCCGCCGGTCAACTATTCGTCGCGCACCGCGATCCTCACCAGCCTGCCGACGAAGATACGCGAGCTGCTCCTGGAGCCCTACCCATGGCAGCTGCACGACACAAACCAGCTGTTCGGCTCGGTGGGCACGCTCTTCTTTTACGCGATCCTCCTCCTGTTCATCCGGTACGCCTGGCTCTCGCGCGGCCAGGTATTCGGCCGCGCCGCGCCGCTGCTCTACCCGCTGATCTTTGAGACGATCGCCTACTCGCTCACTGTCGGTAACGCGGGCACGGGCTTCCGGTACCGGTCGCACCTGGTTACGCTGGGCGTCGCTACGGTGATGATCCTGCGCCAGCGCGTCCTTGAGGAACGTGCGGCCGTCACGGCAGCGACCGCCTCAGATCGGATCGCATTGGGCGCCAGTGCCGCGGATCCGATCATCGCTTAACTTTGAACCCTTCCACGCCGAAGATCTCGTGACGATCGCCGAGAGAGGAACCAACTGATGCCAGAGTTCACCGGACAACGCGACCTTCGGGCCTATTTGAGGATGGTCTGGCGCTGGAAGTTCCTGATTGTCGCGCTGGTCGTTGCGGCTCCAGCCATAGCCTACTTTTTGGAGCATGGCAAGCCGCACATCTACCAATCGCAGGTGACGCTGGCGATCAACCCCAGTGCCGCGCCAAGCGGCAACAGCGTGTTTGCCAGCGGAAATCTTCAAGCGATAGCTGCCGTGGTCACCACGAGCCAGGTGGCGAACCTCGCTGGCGCCCAGCTACGGCCCAAGGTCCCGGGTTCGGCCATAGTCGGGGAGGTGTCGGCCAGCGCCAACGCGACGACCGACTTCCTCACGATCACCGCTACCGATCAGAGCCCGACCCGTGCCGCCCAGGTCGCAAACGCATTTGCCTATGCACTTGGTGCCGACGAGTATCAGCAGCTGCTGGCCGGTACCAACAGCCAGATCGCGGCGATCAAGGCTCAGCTGCGGGGTCTGAGCAAAACGTCGGCCGAGTATGCGCAGCTCGAGCAGCAGATCGGACAGGATAAGGCGGACCTGCAGACTGAGTCCCACGGCCCGCAGATCATTCAGGCCGCAACCCCGAACTACGCCCCGGTCGGGCCGCACGTCCGTCGTGCAGTCGAGCTGGGCCTGGTCATCGGCATTCTGCTTGCGGCCGGGGCCGTCCTCCTACTTGAGGGGGTTGATCGCCGCCTGCACAGCCCCGATGACCTCGAGACGCTCACCGAGCTTCCAGTGCTGGCGGCGCTCGGCACCGGGGCTTTCTCTGCGGGACTGGACGGGGAGCCGGTCGAACAAGAAGCGTTTCAGATGCTGCGGACGGCGCTTACCTACTACACCACCGACCAGCCGCTCGACAGCGTGCTGATCACGAGTCCCGCCGAACAGGAAGGCAAAAGCACAGTTGCCACGGGACTCGCACTGGCCGCCGCGCGCGCAAACCTCGATGTCATCCTCGTCGATGCTGACATGCGCCGCGCTGGCACCAGCGCGCGGTTCGGCTTGCGTGAGAGCGCCGGCCTAAGCTCGGTGATCGCCGAGTCGCGTCCAGCACAGTCCGTTCTGACTGATTGGCGATTGCGCAAGGATGACACTGGACGTCTGCGGATCCTGCCCGCCGGGCCGACGCCGGCAAACCCGGCCTCCCTTGTGAACTCGCGGTCAATGATTGACCTGATCAAGCACCTCGAGTCGATCTGCGACCTGGTGGTAATCGACTCACCGGCGGCGCTGGCGGTGAGCGACGCTATGCCGCTGATGCCGGCGGTCAGCGGAGTAGTGATCGTCGCTCGCATGAACCAGTCCGGTCGTGCAACCGTAAACCGGTTGAATAAGATCGTCGCCGCGGCGCACGGTCATCTGCTCGGAGTAGTCGCAACTGCTGTGACCTCGGGGCCCGGCTATGAGCGTTACTCATCGCACTACTACGCTGCGACGGATAAGGCGCCCAAGCGACGCGGGCGCCGGGCTCGAGCGGAGGCGGCCAGCGGCGTCAGGCTTGCACAGGCTCCGAGCGCCGGCGTCGCGACGGGCGGTAGCGAAGGACGCGCCACTGAAGGCGACCTGCCAGCCTGAGCGGCTAGCCTGGGACATGGGCGACTCCTAGAAGTCCATAAGCCCGTGCAAGGTTCCCCTCGGCTAGTGGTAGACGGCTTGACAGCCTACCCCGCCACCGCCGCCAGTGCTCGCATTAGGGTCGTCGGCCACATACCGTTGCTGGCTGAATTCGGAGTTGAGCTGCGCTACAGACCAGCGCTCTCCACAAAGGATTACCGGCTACTTCAGTCCAACGCGAACCCGACACGCAAAGCGGGCGTGCTGGGGAGGAGCGCGCTTGGCGCATTTGCATTCCGCAAGCCGGATGGCCTTTTGCTGATCCACAAGCTCATGTTGCTCGCGCCGCTCCCCGGCGTAGACCCTCCACGGCGGCTGGACGTTTACGACTTCGACGACGCGCTGACGGTCGGGTCGGCTTCCCCGGCCAACAGGGCCTTTCAGTGGGTGAAGCAGGAGCGACGGCGCAGCGTTGCTTACATGCGCCGGGCTCGCCTGGTCCTGGCGGCAAACAGCTTCCTGGCGTCACAGGCTCGCACTTACGCCTCCAATGTGGAGGTGCTGCCCAGCTGCGTCGACCCGTCTGCTCAGCCGCTCAGAGAACACGCTGACCGCGAGACTCTGACGATCGGCTGGATCGGGTCTCACACCACGGTGGCTTATCTGAAGCCGCTTCTGCCTGTGATCGCGCGGATGAATGAGCGTGGCCACCCCGCCAGACTTGTCGCTGTCGGCGGCGACACGGGCGTCAGAGCCGAATGGATCGAGCATCGCCCCTGGTCACTTGAGACGCAGGCAAGCGACCTGGCGAGCTTTGACGTTGGCGTGATGCCTTTGCCCGACGACGAGTGGACGCGTGGGAAGTCCGGCTACAAACTCCTG
>JAJZID010000260.1 GCA_021810705.1 Actinomycetes bacterium | reverse complement strand
GGACGGTCACCTCACGTTCGGCGAGCTCGAAGCTGACGCCGGCGCGGGCCAGCGCGTACGCGCGGCGCCCACCGACCTTGACCGCCGAGTAGGCCGGCGGACGCTGGCGCAGCACCCCGGTCGGCAGTGTCAGCTCGCCCTGCGGGATCCTGCCGGTGACGGTTATCTCACCCTCCGGATCACCGGTGCTCGACACCGCACCGAAGCGTGCGGTCACCTCGTAGCGCTTGGGCAGCGCCATGATCAGGCTCTGGCTGCGGGTCGCACGCCCGACCAACAGGATCAGCAGGCCGGTGGCGAACGGATCGAGTGTGCCCGCGTGGCCGACCTTCAGCTGGCGCCCGAAGCGGCGGCGGATCTGCAACACCACGTCGTGCGAGGTGATCCCGGCGGGCTTGTCGAAGAGCAGCAGCCCGTCGGTCGAAGCGGTCGCGCTCACGTCTGGGCGGGCAGATCCCGCAACTGCGCAGCGAGTGCGTTGCGCAGAAATGTGACAAGTTCCTCCCAGCTCAGCGACGTGCTGAAGCCGGCGGCGGCCCGGTGGCCGCCGCCGCCCTGCAGTCGCGCGATCGCCGAGACATCCAGGCGCGTGTCGGCGGCGCGCAGTGAAACCTTGCGCTGGCGCCGACCGTCAGGACCTGCGGAGGCGCCATCCAGGCGATCCCGGGCAAGCGCCGCGACGGCGGTCCCGCGCACAGCCCGCAGATGGTCGATCACCCCCTCGGCGTAGCTCTCCTGCGCGCCGGCGGCGGCGAAGTCCTCGGCGCTGAGGTAGGCGACCGTGAGGCGGTCGTCGTCGTAGCGCTGCGCGTTGGCCAGCCCGCGGGCCAGCAGCGCCAGCTTCGCGAACGGTATCTCCTCGTAGACCTGCTGATAGATGGCGTGCACGTCGACGCCAGCCTCGATCAGCTCGGCGGCCATCAGGTGGGCGCGCGGGCCGGTGTTCTCGTACATGAAGCAGCCGGTATCGGTGATCAACCCGACATACAGGGCCTTCGCCAGCTCCGTGTCGATCGGCACCTCGAGCGCATGCGCCAGATCCCAGACCATCTCGGCGGTGCAGGAGGCGCGCGGGTCGACGTAGTTGACGCTGCCGAAGCGGCTGTTGTCGTGATGGTGATCGACGTTGATGATCGTGCCCCAGCCCTCGCTTGGCCGCAGCCGCTCGGCGGCCGGGTTGCGCTCGATGTTGCCGCAGTCGACGAAGATCACCGTCCGGCTCGCGACGTCCGCGGGCGCCTGCGTGATCACAGCCTCGAGCGGCAGGAAGCGGTACTCGGAGGGCAGCGGCAGGTCGCTCTCGGAGACGAACATGAGGCTGTCATGACCGAGCGCCCGGAGCAGCTGGTGCATGCCGAGCAGCGACCCGAGCGCGTCTCCGTCCGGGTGTTCATGGGTAACCACCACCGCGCGATCGAGAGCTCGCAGCTGCTCGAGCACGGCGGCACGCCCACCCTGTAACACGGCTGTCTCAGTCGTGCCGGGCATCTGCTCCGCCAGCGCTCGGCACCTCGGCCAGCAGGCGCGTGATGCGCATTCCGCGCGCCACCGACTCGTCGTAGTCGAAGCTCAGCGTCGGGGTGCGCTTGAGCCGCAGAGCCTGCGCGACGTGCGCCTGCAGGAAGCCGTGCGCGGCTTGCAGGCAGGCGAGGCTGGCGTCGCGCTCGTGCTCGTCACCGAGCACGCTCACGTAGACGCGCGCGTGGCGCAGATCGGGGCTTGTCTTGACACCGGTCACGGTTACGAACCCGAGCCGCGGGTCCTGCAGGTCGGTGGCGATGGCTTCGCCCAGCACCGTCCGCATCGCCTCGTCGACGCGCCGCATTCTCGCACCACCGCTCATCTGCCGTCCTCAAGCCGCGTGCGTGGCGCCTCAGGCGAGCTCGCGCTCTACCTGCCGTGTCGTGTAAGCCTCCATCATGTCGCCCTCCTTGACGTCGGCGTAATCGCGCAACACGATGCCGCAGTCGTAGCCACTGGCCACCTCACGCACGTCGTCATTGAACCGGCGCAGCGAAGCGATGACCCCGTCGTAGACGACGGTGCCGTCGCGCACCAGACGCACCCGGTCGCCGCGTGAGAGCTTGCCGTCGGTGACGTGCGAGCCGGCGATCGTGCCGACACGGGAGGCTCGGAAGATCTGGCGGACCTCGGCGCTGCCGACGGCCTCCTCAACCTCCTCGGGTGCCAGCATGCCCTGCATCGCCGAACGCAGCTCCTCGATCGCGCGGTAGATGACGGAGTAGTGGCGGATCTCGACACCCTCTCGCTCCGCCAACGCTCGCGCCTCACCGACAGGCCGGACGTTGAACGCGAGCACAACCGCGTCTGATGCGGCAGCGAACATCACGTCGGACTCCGTGACGGCACCAACCGCACCGCGGATGACGTTCACGGTGACCTCGTCCTGCGGCAGCTTGGCGATCTCGTCCTGCATCGCCTCGAGCGTGCCGGCGACATCCGACTTGATCACCAGGTTCAGCTCCTGCAGGCCGCTGCCGAAGATGTCCTCGAGCGAAATCCGCTTGTTGCGCCTGCGCGCCAGCGACTCGGTCTTGAGGCGGTTGGCATGCTCGCCGGCGAGCTGCCGCGCGCGCCGATCGTGTTCGACCACCCGGAAGCGTTCTCCCGCCTCGGGGACGCTGTCGAAACCCAGCACCTCGACCGGCTCGCCGGGCAGCGCCTGGCTCACGCGCGTACCGGTGAAGTCGTGCATCGCCTTCACACGGCCCCAGTGGGCGCCCGCGACGAGCGCATCACCAACCTCGAGCGTGCCGCGCATGACGAGGATCGTCACAACGGGACCGCGCCCCGGGTCGAGTTTGGACTCAATCACGGTCCCGGACGCACTCGTGTCCGGGTTCGCTCGCAGCTCCATGATCTCGGCCTGAGCGACGATCGTGTCGAGCAGATCATCGAGCCCCGTCCTTGTCTTGGCGGAAACATCGACGAAGTCGGTGTCACCGCCCCATTCGACCGGTTGCAGACCGAGCGCCGACATCTCCGTGCGGACACGTACCGGGTCGGCTCCCTCCTTGTCAGTCTTGTTGACGGCGACGATCATCGGCACCGACGCAGCCTTGGCGTGATCAACCGCCTCCTGCGTCTGCGGCTTGACGCCATCATCGGCGGCAACCACGATCACAGCCAGGTCGGTCACCTTGGCGCCACGGGCACGCATCGCCGTGAACGCCTCGTGGCCTGGCGTGTCCAGGAACGTCACGGTGCGGCCGTCGTGTTGCACCTGGTAGGCGCCGATGTGCTGCGTGATACCGCCCGCCTCGCCGGCGGCCACCTGGGTTTCGCGGATCGCGTCCAGCAACGACGTCTTACCGTGGTCGACATGCCCCATGATCGTGACCACGGGGGCACGTTCGACGAGGTCCTCATCGCTGTCGTCGAAGCGCTCCTCGGACACCGTCTCATCCTCGGCGTGGACGACCTCGACCTCCTTGCCGAACTCCGCTCCGAGCAGCTCGATGGTGTCGTCGGAGAGCGTCTGGGTCTGGGTCTTGAGCTCGCCGAGCTCCATCAGCTTCTTGACGATGTCCGGCACCCGTACGCCGAAGTACTCGGCCACATCCTTGACGGTCGAGCCCGAGATGACGCGCACCATGTCGTGGGTTGCGGTGGCGCTCTGCGCGGGACGCGACTCAGCCTCCTCGTCGTAGACGCCGCGGCGGCGGCGGCCGCGGCGCTGGCGGCGCGGCGGCTGGGCGGGCCCGCCACCTGGTGCGCCGGG
>JAJZID010000259.1 GCA_021810705.1 Actinomycetes bacterium | reverse complement strand
TTGCGCTGAACCTCCCGATGGGGGGCTGGAAGCGCTCGGGCCTGGGCGCCCGTCACGGCGCCGAGGGCATCCGCAAGTACTGCCACACGCAGTCGATTTTGGTCAGCGGCCTCAGCCTGCGCCGGGAGCTCTTCATGTTCCCCTACAGCGCGCGCGTCACACGTCTGCTGGCCCGGCTGCAGCAAACGGTGTACGGGCGGCGCGCCCGGCTGCGGGGCTGACCGGACCGCAGGCCCGCCGGGCCGGTGGCGTCAGAGTGCCGGGATTGGGCCGTGGGCGCCGACGATACGGTCAAAGCGCCAGCCCCGCAACTGCTCGCGACTGCCCGCGAGACCAACCACGACCGCCCCGGTGCGCTGCTCGATCGCGGCCAGGAGCCTTGCGAGCCGGTCGCTGAGCGCGCCCGACCGCGGGTTGCCGTCCGCCTGAGCTGCGTCGAGCGAGCCGTCCTCGACCAGCACGGTCACCCGATCCGGGTGGCGCAGGGCGATTTCGTCGATCAGCCGCGCGTCGGAGTCCGGCTGCTCGACGATGGCGAGAATGTCACTCATGCCTCTCAGCTTCGGTCGCGTCAGTTAAAGCCGGATTAAGGTTTGTTAGGAATCGCATCGCACCTTTCTCTCTACCCTGATCAGCCGTGCCCGAACTGCCCGAGGTCGAAATCACCGCGAGGCTGATCGGCGCCGCCCTGGCCGGAGCCGTGATCGAGTCGGCGACCGCCCCCGGGATCAACGCCGTGAAGAGCTTTGACCCGCCGCTCACCGCGCTCGTCGGCGCCGAGGTCCTGTCGATCCGCCGCCGCGGCAAGCTGTTTTTGATCGATCTGCACGCCGGCGGTCCCGCTGGACCGCCGGCTGACCTGACGCTGGTGGTGCACCTCATGTCGGCCGGGCGCCTGCAGCTCTTCGAACGCCGCGCCGCGCCCCGCGACCGCAGCTCACGCGTGCTGTTGGGTCTGGCCGACGGGCGGGAGCTGCGCCTGCGCGAGTTCGGGACAAGACAGCAGGCCTGGGTCAAGCTGATCGCAAGCAGCGCGCTCGGGGCTGAGCCGACGCTCGCGGCGCTCGGCCCCGAGGCGTGGCCGGACACGCCCGAGCCCGAGCCGCTGCGGGCGGCGCTCAGGGAGTCGCGTCCGCTCCACGCGGCGCTGCGCGACCAGCACGTGATCGCCGGCATCGGCCGCTCCTGGGTCGATGAGATCCTGCACGCCGCGCGGCTCTCACCCTTCAAGCGTGGCAGCGACCTGACGGTCGAGCAGGCCGCGCTGCTGGCCGAGGCTATCCACCAGTGTTTGGGCCAGGCGGTGGCCCACTACGAGCGGGAGCTCGCGCTGCCGCTGCCCGACAAGCTGCCGATGCCGCTCACAGTGCACCGGCGCAACGGTGAGCCCTGCCCGCGCTGCGGCACGACGATCGAGGCCGTCTTCTACGAGGACCACGTGATGTGTTACTGCCCGGCCTGCCAGACCGACGGCAGGGTGCTCAAGGACCGCAGACTCAGCCGGCTTTTGAAGTAGCCCGGGTGTGGGCGCTTGGTGGAGAGGACGTCCGGGTCGCTGCCACACCCTGACGCTGGCTGGCCGTGTGGCTCCTTAGCCGAATCGACCGGCGATGTAATCGGCCGTGCGCTGATCGCCGGGGCTTGTGAAGATCTTCTTGGTCGTGTCGTACTCGACGAGCACACCGCTGCGTGAGCCGTTCTCCACGTTCAGGCTGAAGAAGGCGGTGCGGTCAGCCACGCGCGCGGCCTGCTGCATGTTGTGGGTGACGATCACCTGCGTGTAGTCGCGCTTGAGCTCGTGCATCAGCTCCTCGACCGATGCCGTCGCGATCGGGTCAAGCGCAGAGCACGGCTCGTCAAGCAGCAGCACGTCCGGCTCGATCGCCAGCGCCCTGGCGATGCACAGGCGCTGCTGCTGCCCGCCGGAGAGACCGAGCGCGCTCTGCTTGAGGCGATCCTTGACCTCGTCCCAGAGCGCGGCGGCGCGCAGCGCGTTCTCGACCCGCTCCTCAAGGTCGGCGCGCAGGCCGAGTATGCGGGGCGCCCAGGCGATGTTCTCATAGATCGACTTCGGGAACGGGTTGGGGCGCTGGAACACCATGCCGATGCGCCGGCGAACCTCGACCGGGTCGATGCTGCGCTCGTAGATGCTGCGGTCGTGGTAGAGCACCTCGCCGGTCAGCCTGAAACCGGGGATCGCATCGTTCATGCGGTTCAAGGTCCGCAGCATCGTGCTCTTGCCACAACCGGACGGCCCGATGATCGCGGTGATCACGTTCTTGTGAATGCGCATGTTCATGCCGCCGACCGCGAGCGCCTGGCCGTAATGCACATGGACGTCACGCAGCTCATAGACGACCTCGGTACCGCCGGCGGCCGCGGCGCTCTCGCCTGCGACCTCCACGTTCAGCAGCGAGCGCGCCTGTTCCGCGATCTTCTCGGGCGGGCTGAGGCTCATCTCCGCGGGTCTCCTTGTCGTTTGGGTGCGCTCATCGCCCAGCCAACCGCCGACGCTGCCTGGCGAGCATCGCGCGAGCGGAGAGGTTGCCCACCAGGATGAGCGCGATCAGGACCAGGGCGGCGCCCCACGCGCGGGCGTGGTCGGTGGGAAAGCCCGACTCCGAGTAGCGGTAGATGTCCATTGGGATGTTCGGGATCGCGGTCCCGAAGATGTTCAGGCTGGTGGTGTTACCAAAGACCGAGTCACACAACAGCAACGGCGCGGTCTCGCCGAAGGCGCGGGCGACCGCCAGGATCGCGCCGGTGAGAATGCCGCCGAGCGCTGAGGGCAGAACGATGCCGAGGATCATGCGCCAGCGCCTGACGCCGAGGGCGTGCGCGGCGTTGCGCAGGTCGCCTGGAACCAACAGCAGCATCTCCTGGGTCGTGCGCGCCATGAGCGGCAGCATGATGATCGCCAGCGCGATCGACGCTGCAAAGCCGGTCTGGCTGTGGGAGACCACGAGCAGACCGAAGATGAAGACGCCGATCACGATCGTCGGCGTGCCGTTCAGCAGATCGAGCACGAGCCGGATCGGCGGAGCCGTGCGCGGCGTCGCAAACTCGGTGAGGTAGAGCGCGATCAGGATGCCGAGCGGGAGCGCCATCGCGGTGCCCACCGCGACGATCAGCGCGCTGCCCACGATCGCGTTGGCGATCCCGCCGCCCACGGCCCCGAGGCCGACGGCGGGGTTCTGTGTGAGGAACGGGATCGAAAGCGCGCTTGCGCCCTTGATGACGACCGAGCCGACGACGATCGCGAGCACTGCGACCGCGACACCCGCGGCCGCGGTTGCGCTCAGGCGCATGAGCCTGTCGGTCAGGCGCCGGCGCCTCAGGTTGAGGTCCTCAGCGCCCAGCAGCGTTGTTGAGGGGCTGCTCGTCGTGGTCACAACGCGAGCCCTCTGCGCTTCTGGAAGCGGCGCGTGATCAGCTGCGCGGCGAGGTTTGCGGCCAGCTCCATCACGAGCAGCACCAGCGCGCAGTAGAACAGCGACGCCGTCTGCAGTCGGCTGACGGTGCCGATGAACTGCTCGGCGATCCGGCTCGCGAGCGTGTCGCCGTTCTGAAAGAGGCTTGCGGTGATCGTCGAGCCGGTGCCGATCACCTGGGTGACGGCGATCGCCTCGCCCAGTGCGCGGCTGAGGCCGAGGATCGTGGCGGCGCCGATGCCGGCGCGCGAGGAGTCGAGCACCACGCCGCGGATCATCTCCCAGCGCGTCATGCCCAGTGCAAGCGCGCCGT
>JAJZID010000258.1 GCA_021810705.1 Actinomycetes bacterium | reverse complement strand
GCTCTATGTAGCCGACCTGCAGCAGCCGTTCGATGATCGCCGCACGCGTGGCCGGGGTGCCGATCCCCGAGTCCTTCATCGCCTCACGCAGCTCCTCGTCGTCAACCAGTCTGCCGGCGGTCTCCATCGCGTCGATCAGTGACCCGTCGGAGAAGCGCCGTGGTGGCTTGGTCTCCTTGGCCGCAAAGGCGACCCGGTGCACCTGCGCCTGCTCACCCTGCTCGAGCTTTGGCAGCTGCTGGTCGGCGCCCTCGTCGTCGTCCTCGGCGGTGGCCGCGTCGGCGCTGACACTCTCGCCGTAGACCCCCCGCCAGCCCGGAACCAACAGCAGCCGTCCGCGGGTGCGGAACACGTGCCGCGCCGCGACCGTGGTCTCCACACGCGTGTTCTCGAACACCGCCTCGGGATGGAAGACCGCGAGGAAGCGCCGCACGACGAGGTCGTAGATGCGGCGATCGTCGTCGTCCATCTTCTCGACCGGGTGACGCTCGGCCAGCGTCGGGATGATCGCGTGATGATCGGTGACCTTCTCGTTGTTGACCACGCGCGCCAGTGGCAGCACGTCAAGACCCGTCACGTAGCCCGCGGCGGCGGCGTACTGCGGTTGAGCCCCGAGCAGTGCCGCGATCGGCTTGATGTCGGGGACCATGTCGCTTGTGATGTAGCGGCTGTTGGTACGGGGATAGGTGAGCGCCTTGTGTTCCTCATAGAGGCGCTGGGCGGCGGCGAGCGTACGGCGGGCGTAGAAGCCGTAGCGCGAGGAGGCATCGCGCTGCAGCGAGCTCAGGTCATACAGCAGCGGAGAACGGTCACGGCTCTCGCGCTTCTCGACCTTGGTGATGACACCGACGGCACCATGGCAGGCGGCGACGATCTCCTGCGCCTCGCGCTCCGCGGCGATCCGCGGGTTGGCGCCGGCGTGATAGCGCCCGTCGTAGGCACGCCGCGGTTCCTGCGGCAATGCCAGGAAGCGGGCGTCGACCACCCAGTATGGCTCGGGTCTAAAGTCGCGAATCTCCTGTTCGCGGCGGGCGAGGATCGCGAGCGTGGGGGTCTGCACGCGACCGAGGCTGACGGCACCGTCGAAGGAGCTGCGCAGCCTGATCGTGGCGGCCCTGGTCGCGTTCATGCCGACGATCCAGTCTGCCTCCGAGCGTGAGCGCGCCGCCTGCTCGAGCGTGTGCAGCTCGGCGGACGGTCGCAACGACGCGAACGCGTCGCGGATCGCCCCGGTGGTCATGGAGTTCAGCCAGAGACGCTGCACGGGCAGCTTGCTGCCGGCTTTCTCGTAGAGATAGGCGAAGATCAACTCCCCCTCGCGGCCGGCGTCGCAGGCGTTGATGACGCTACCCACGTCCTCGCGGTCCAGCTCGCGCTTGACAACGTTCATCTGCTTGCGTGAGCGCTCGTCACGCACCACCAGCTTGAACTTGCGCGGCACGATCGGCAGATCGGCCATGCGCCACTTGGTGTACTTCGGGTCGTACTCGTCGGGGTCGGCGAGCTGGACCAGGTGACCGACCGCCCAGGTGATGATGTGCTCGGGACCTTCGAGCACACCCTCGCCCTTGGTGAAGGGCCCGGGCAGCACGCGGCTCAGGTCTCGCCCGACGGAGGGCTTCTCGGCGATCACCAGTGTCTTGGCCATGGGGTCAGCAGCGTAGCGATCCGCGCGCCGGCGCACACCTGGACCTACTCGGCACAGCCACGTGTGCTGACTGCGCGGAAGCGCGTGCGTGCCCGCTCAAGCTCGGTTCTGACGACGCTGTCGGGCACGGCAAGCCCGCTCGGCGCGTTCGCCGGGGCGTTGGTGATCTGCGCAAAGATCGTGCCGATCACCCGGCCGGCCGAGTCGACCAGCGGCCCGCCAGAGTTGCCCGGACGGACCAGGCCCCGCACCGAGCTGATCAGCCGCACCGTGGGCTTCCCGTAAGCGTTGGTCGTGTCGGTCAGCTGCGTCTGGGCAAGCCGCGCCGGCTGCGCGTCAAAGGCGCCATCGAGCGGAAAGCCGAGGATCGCGCCCGACTCCCCCACCGCCTGCGTGGCGGCCAGCCGCAGCACCGGCGCACCCAGGCCCCGCACGCGCAACACCGCAATGTCGTTGTGGGGATCGAAGAGCACCACCGTGGCCGGCAGCTGCGGACCGACACCGCGCACCTGCAGCGACGTGTAGCGCTCGCCGGCCACCACGTGCGCGTTGGTCACCACGAGGCCCGGCCCGGCTACCCAGCCGCTGCCCTCGATCCCGAGGTTGCAGGCGGTCCCAAGGACACGCACGACCGATGCCGAGGCCGAGAGCACGCCGCCCGAATCGACGATCGCCGGGCTGGGCGCCGGCACGTCGGCGACACGGCCGGTGACGTTGGGCAGCGGGTCGATTCGCCCGAGCGCGTTGAGAATCGGCCCCGAGGGTGGCAGGACGCTGTCCAACGAACGCAGGATCACCGATCCGGCGATGCTGCGGCGCACGCCCGCGGGCAGGCTGAGCTGGCTGCTCGCCTGCAGCATGGCGGCGCCGGCAATCCACACCAGCCCAAGCCCGACGCAGGCGGTCAGCACCATGCCCAAAAGGCCGTCGACGATGCGCAGCCCGGGCAGCCACATGAAGCGCCGCAGGCGCCGGGCGAAGCCCTCGCAGACGGCCGCGACAACCCCGCCCAGAATGATCGCGCCGCCGAGGCTGACAAGCGCCGCATACGGTGAGCGTGCCCCGTGCGAGAGCACAAGCGGCGCCAGCCGCGAGCCGATCAGCGCACCGCCGGCAAAGCCGGCCAGTGCCGCCGCGCCCACCAGAAACCCGCGGGCGAAGCCCTGCAGCGCCATCAGCACCAACAACGCGATGATCACGAGGTCGGCGGTGGTCATGCAGCGGGAGCTTACCCGCGAGCGGTTCCCCGCACGCGCCGGCGTTTGACTAACGTTCGCTGCCATACAGCAGCTGAAGATCACCCCGCGCCGGACCCGGAGACGCAGACGAGCCGTGGCGCGCGCGGCGACCGTGCTGCTGGTCGCGGCGGTGGCGGTCGGGGTCGGCGCTCACCTCCTCGCTCCACCCGGACCGGCGGCGCGCGCCGTGGTAAGCCGTTACGTGCGCGCCTGGTCCCACCACGACTACGCGGCCATGTGGGAGCTTTTGAGCCCGGCCTCACAGCGGCGGATCGGTAGCGCACAGTTCGCCACAGCGCTCGCGGACGCCGCGCGGACGGCCACAGCCACGGCGCTCGAGCCGCGCAAGCTGGTCGCGATCAGCGGCTCGGTGGCGCGCGAGCGGTTCGTCGTCTCAACCACCATGTTCGGCACCCTGCACGAGGTCGCTGCGCTGCCGCTCACCGGTGGCGGCGCAGCGACCAGAATCGTGTTTGGCCCTTCGATCCTGTTTCCCGGCCTCGGGCCCAACCAGGCGCTCACGCGCCGCTCGACGCTTGCGCCGCGCGGCTCGCTGCTGGCGGCCAACGGCCAGGTGCTCGCACAGGGCAGCGCGCTCACGAGCCCTATCCCAGCGGTAGCCGGCGCGATCGTCGGTGCGCTTGAGCCGCCACCCGCCGGCCAGGCGGCGCAGTTTGCCGCGGCGGGCTACCCGCCCCACGCCCGCGTCGGGGTGAGCGGGCTCGAGCAGGTCTTCCAGGCGCCGCTGGCGGGGCGGCCAGGCGGGGTTCTGCGGGCGGGCGCGCGCGTGCTCGCGCGCGCCCGCCCGCAGGCTGGTGTCGACGTCCGCACCAGCATCGAACCGACGCTCGAGAGCGACACCGTTGCGGTGCTG
>JAJZID010000257.1 GCA_021810705.1 Actinomycetes bacterium | reverse complement strand
CCCACGCGAGCTCGGGGGTGCCGAGCAGCCGGCTCAGTCGCTCGTGGTCGACGTGTCCCACAGTGGCGTTCCCTGCGGCGAAGCGCGCATGGTCAGGGCCGTCGGCGCGGGCGCGTCAGGCGCCTCCGGAGCCCGCGTGCGCTCAAAGCCGTCCCACTCCCAGCCGCTGACGAGCACGGCAGCAACGCCGTCGATACGCGACAGCTGGGCGATCGCCAGCCCGGGCACCTCCGCGTAGCAACCCCATTCGCGCTCGCTGGTCATGACCACGTCCAGGTCAAAGGCGGCAAGCAGCCCGAGGCACTTGGCGCGGGCCCGGTCATCGACGCCGGCAAAGGCCTCGTCCAGCATCACCAGGCGCGGCGCGTGCGGGTTGCCGCCCGAGCTGTAGTAGGAGGAGGCGGCGGCGAACAGGGGCACGCTGGCGGCGAGCACGCGCTCACCGCCCGAGGACGGGCCGCTTGCCGGCTGCCAGCCGCCGGCCTGGCGGCGCTCGACGCTGAAGCGATGCCAGTGGCGGTAGTCAAAGGCGCGCGTGAGCAGCTCGATCCAGGTGGCCGCCTCGTCGCCGGCACGGGCCGCCCGGATCTGATGCTGCAGGAAGCCACCGACGGCGGCGCGGTCCTCCTCCGACCACGCGTCGGTGCTCTGGCGCAGCAGCCGGCTGCGCGCGTCACTGAGACCGTCCGGCGCGTCAGGGTCGGTGATCCAGCGCAGACGCAGCTGCATGCCGGTGCTCGTTGGGCGGGCGGCCAGCTCGGCGTTGGTGTCACGCACGCGCTGCTCGGCGGCGACGATCAGCTCCTGCAGCGCGCTTGCCACCTCGCCCACCAGGTGGTTCTCCAGGATCTCCCGCTCACGCGTGTCGAGCAGCCGGCGACGCTCCGCCACCTCGGCCGCCAGCCCGCTCACCAGGCCAGGCAGCGTCTTTGTCTGGCCCTGGAAGCTCACCTCCACGACGATGCCCTCCTCGCGCGGGAACATCGCCGCGTCGTTGCCGTGACGGCGCAGGGCGTCGGCGAGCTGCCCGAGCTCGTCGCTCACCTGACGCTGCAGCCGCAGCCAGCGACCCTCCTCGTCGGGATCGGTGGCGAGCGCCTGCTCGATCTCGCGGGCCAGCCGCAGCGCCTGGGTTACGTTCCACTCATCCGGCAGCTCGAGCTCGGCGAGCGCGACCGCGATCAGCCCGGTCTCGGCGAAACGGCGCAGCCCGGTGACCGCCGCGAGCCGCTCGTCGGAAGCTTCACTGAGCTTGCCGCGCAGCTCGACCTGGCGCCCGTCGGCTGCGCCCTCGGCGCGCTGGGCCTCACCGACGCGGACCTCGGCGCCGTCCTGCGCGGCCGCGTTGGCCCGCAGCGCGTCGCCCACCTCGCGCAGCTGCTGGTCAAGCTGCGCGATCGCCGCGCCGGCGCTGGCCTGCAGGGTGTCGCGGCGCTCGATCGCGGCGGCGAGCTGGCGCTCGATCTCTGTCAGCCTGCTCTGTGCCTCGGCAAGCCCCTGCTCGGCCTCCTTGAGATCGCCACTCGCCTGGTCGAGCGCGCTCTGTGCCCGCTCGGCCCGCGCGCAGGCTGGCCAGAAGGTCGCGACGGCCAGCTCGAACTCGCGTAGCGCGGCCGTTATCGCCTCAAGCGCCTCGCCGCCCGCCGGCAGCCCCAGGTCGGCAGCGTCGGCTGCAAGCGTCTCCCGGGTCTCCTCAAGCGCAGCCAGCGCGCTCATCTCGCTCTCACGCGCCGCCTCGAGCGCCCGCTCGGCCAGCGTGAACTCGGCCTGCAAGGCCATCAGCCTCGCTTGGGCGTCGCGCACCGCCGCATCCGAGGGTCGGTCGGACAGCTCGTGGCTCAATCGCTCGCGGCGCGCTTCCAGGACCGCGGTCCCGCGCTCGATCTCCGCCAGCCGGTCATGCGCCTGCGCGAGCGACGCCTGCAACTCGGCGATCCGCGCGCGGCGTGCCGCTTCGCGGGCGCGATGGCCGATGTAGCGCGCCGCGGGCTTGTGCCAGGCGCCGCGCAGCGCGCCGTTGCGGTAGCGGCCATCCTCGCTCACCCACACGCTGGCGTCGCTCTCGCCGAGCCCGATCGCCGCAAGCAGCAGCTGCACCTCGCGATCGCCGACTGGCGCTGTGTCATCGACCGCGGCGGTGAGCCGATCGGCGAGCCGTGGGCCGTCTGCGCCGGGGTCCACGGCAGTGATCAGCGTGTCTTCGGTGTGCGGGTCGACGAGCTCGCCCTGTGGGGTCACCCAGCCGTCGAGGATGCCGCTGGCCTCGAGTGCCGCTTCGATGCCGGCCCGCTGGCCGGCATCGAGATCGTCGCGGAAGTCGACGAGCTGCCACAGCGGCGCGCCGGGCCTGCCGCTGCGAACGTCCGCCGCGCGGGTCGGCGGGGCGGGCGGAACGGGATGCACACCCGACTCCAGCTCGGCGCGCTCGTGCTCCAGCTCCGCGATCGCGCTCCGCAGCTCCCGTGCGCGCGTGTCGAGCTGCGCCTGCTCGCGCTCGAGTCGGCCGACCGCGGCATGGCCGGCCTCAAGCAGCGCCTGGTCGATCGGGTTCTCGCCGGCGAGAAGCTCAAGCCACTCGTCGAGCGCCGCGAGGGCTGTCGCAGGATCGCTCAGCGCGAGCTCGGTTGTGCTACGGAGGTGCGCTCGAATGTCGGCGGCGTAGGCGCTGCTGCGTTCGCGCAGCTGCAGTTGGGCCCCGTCGCGGCGCTCGGCCGCGACGGCGAGCTCACGCTCGCGCTGTTCGGTGAGCCCTCGCGCGGAGGCGAGCGTCCGCCCCGCCTCCTCGCAGCGGCCAACGAGCGTCTCGACGCGGCGAACCCCGGCGTGCTGACGTGCGGTGAGCTCCTTCACCAGGGCCGGAAGCTCAGTCATCGCACGCGTGCTGATCGCCTCCGCGAACTGTGCGCCGATGGCGGCTGCCTGAGCGTGCGCGTGCGCCCGCTCGCTGATCGACTCGCGGGCGGAGGTGGCCTCGGAGAGCTCGGCGCCAGCCTCGCTGACACGGGCCTGGCGCGCCGCGATCTGGTCGCGCAGACGCTGGAGCGCAGATTGCAGCTCATGACGCTGACCCCCGGCCGCCTCGGCGTCCTCCCGTGCTCGACGCAGCTCGTGCGCGCTGCGCATCAGCGGATCGGCGCGCAGCACCTCCTGCCGGGCGCTCAGCTTGGCCTGTTCGGTCCGCAGCGCCGCGAGCGCGGCGTGCGCGGCGCTCAGCTCCTCGACGGCGTCGCGGTGCTGCTGCCCCGCGTCTGCCAGCTCGCGGCTGAGACGCTCAACCACCGTCTGGGTGCGGCGCAGCGGCGCCGCCCGCCGCCGGCTTGCCATACGGGCGTAGGCGCTGTAGGTGGCGAGATAGCGCTGCGCGGCGTCATGGGCCTCCGTCATCGCTTCCAGCTCTGACGCGTCGTCCTCGAGCGCGCGAAACGCCTCGGCGACGTTGTGCAGGAGCGCCTGGTCCAGGGGTGTCAGCGCGTCGGTCAGCGCCGCCGAGAGGCTGCGCTCGTCGGGCCGCTTTGAGAGCTGCGGCTGGCGGACCTTGACCAGCAGGTCAACCAGCGCGCCGTAGCGCTGCTCGCCAAGGCCGAACAGCCGCTCGTCGATCGCGCGCCGATAGTCGCGTTTGCGGCGGTGCACGGTGCCGCGCTGACCGAGCGCCTCGGCCAGGCGCTCGGCGCTGAGCGCGACGCCGGTGTGGTCGACCAGCGAAAGCTGAGCGCCCACGCGCAGCTCGGTGATGAAGAACCAGTGGGCCGTGATCCCGCGTCCGG